>CAXMSH010000167.1:0-3729 GCA_964195875.1 Thermodesulfovibrionia bacterium | reverse complement strand
TGGCTGATGATGATAAATAAGATAGTGGCAAGATTCAAAGACGGTACGCTGATGAAAGGGACAACAAGCGATTTCTTCCCTAAAAAAAATACATTTCATATTAATTTGAAGAATGGTGAAATAGTATCTATTGTTAAGGAAGAATTAAAGGCATTGTTTTTTGTTAGGGATTTTGAGGGGGAAAAGAGTCACAAAGAGATATATACTGATGTCGTTCCCGGAGGGGGACGCAAGGTTATGGTAGAGTTTAATGATGGTGAAATAATAGTTGGTTTTTCTCAGGGATGCTCTCCAAACCTCGACGGTTTCTTTTTAATACCCGCGGACACAAAAAGTAACAATGAACGTATTTATATCGTAACTTCGGCAACTAAAAAAATGACTTTTCTTGATAGATATAAACAGTGATTCTATCATACTTTTTATCAATAATCTTCAGTTTGGAGTTCCCCCGCTTTTGTAGACACTCACCTGCTTCCACATCCAGCTAACTCATATGCCTGGGGACTCACGTAATCAAGATAACTGTGACGTCTCCTTGAATTATAAAACAGTTCAATGTAATTAAAGACATCACCCTTGGCATCATCGCGGGTACTGTAGATTCTACGACGAATCCGTTCCTTTTTCAAACTGCTGAAAAAAGACTCAGCAACTGCATTGTCATAGCAGTTACCCCTTCTGCTCATACTTGGATCTAAACCATGCTCTTTACAAAAGCGCATCCAGTCATCACTGCCATACTGTGAACCCTGGTCAGAGTGTACAATCACAGAGTTTTTCGGCTTCCTTCTCCACACGGCCATCAGCAGTGCATCCAGAACCACTTCTCTGTGCAGTGTTGATTTCATTGACCAGCCAACTATCATCCTTGAATATAAATCCATTACCACCGCAAGATACAGCCACCCTTCATATGTTCTGATATATGTTATATCTGTTACCCATGCCTCATCAGGATTCTGAAAATCAAAGTTTTGCCCCAGCAGGTCAGGCATCACGTTTGAAGGCTTGCCGCTCTTATACCTCGGCTTCTTATATCCAATGAGAGCTTTCAGCCCGTCCTGCTTCATTAGCCTCTCAACACGCTTCTTTCCACAACTCTCTCCTATTTCCCGCAAATCCTTGTACACCTTCGGACTTCCATATATTTTGCCGCTGGACATATATGATTCTCTGATCAAATTTAACAGCCTCCGGTCTTCTTTGCTCCTCTGTGATTCAGGCACTTTCAGCCATGCATAATAACCGCTTCTATGCACCTTCAAAACCCTGCACATACTGCTGACCCTGAACTCCTTCCGGTGCTCCACAATAAACGCGTACCTTACCCGGATGTTTTTGCAAAGTACGCTGTGGCCTTTTTTAGTATGTCACGTTCCTCTTCTACGCGCTTCAGTTCGTTCTTAAGCCGTACATTCTCTTTTTGAAGTGCCTCTTCATGGTCTTTGCCATGACGTCCATTATTCCCTCTGGCCTGTTTCAGCCACTTATACAGACTGTGGGCTGATACGCCAAGGCGCTCTGAGACTTCACTCACTTTATACCCACGTTCTTTGATCTGCTTGACTGCCTCTTCCTTGAACTCCTCTGTAAACTTTCCGTTTGACATTGACACTTCCTCCTTTGGTTATAATTTTAACCTAAAAGGTGTCTATCAAACCGGGGGAACTCCATAAATCTGTGCAAATCTGTGTAAATCCGCGGCTAAATCTTTGTTTTTTTATTCTGTTTTTATGTCTAAGTTAAAAAGTCTGTGTAAGTCTGTGGCTAATTATAACAAACATCCATGCCAACCTGTTAAAATATCAGGATGTCAATTAATGAACTCATAATTGAAGGGGCAAGACAGAACAACCTCCAGAATATAAGCCTAAGGCTCCCGCACAATAAGGTAATTACGATTACCGGGGTTTCTGGTTCTGGAAAATCATCACTGGCCTTTGAGACGATCTTTGCGGAGGGACAGAGACGCTTTATCGAGTCCCTCTCAACCTATGCCCGGCTCTTCCTTGAGAAGCTCGACAGGCCTGACGTTGATTCGATGAAGAACGTAAGGCCGGCCATCGCCCTTGAACAGAGAAACCCTGTCAAGGGTGCCCGGTCGACCGTGGGCACGGCAACGGAGATGTATGACTACCTGAGGCTTCTTTATTCCAAGATCGGACATCCGCACTGCCCGAAATGCGGGGAGCCGTTAAGGACATCGTCTCCTTCATCGGTCGTGAAGGAACTGCTGAAGGAGCATCATGGAGAGAAGGCGCTTGTCATATTTGACTCTCATGATACAGCTGAAGACCTTGCAAGGAGGGGTTTCCACAGGGTCAGGGAGGTGAAGGGTTCAGAGGGCGAATCACACCTCGAGGTGATCGTCGAGAGGCTTATAATTAAGGATGAACCACGCTTCTCCGACTCTGTTGAACTGGCCTGGGATAACGGCGGAAGGAGTGTAAAGATCGAGATTGTACCCGTAGATCAAAAAAAGGAGAGGATACAGCTTAGCTTCTACTCGGAACTGCGATGCGAAGCGTGCGGGATCGAGATACAGAGGCCCCAGCCTCTTATCTTCTCCTTTAACCATCCGCTCGGCGCGTGTCCCCAATGCAAGGGTTTCGGCAATACTCTGGAATACGCTGAGGATTGTATCATCCCTGACAGTACTCTATCTATAGATGAGGGCGCTATTGTGCCGTGGAGCAGGCCCGCCTACAGGAAGTGGCACAGGCAGTTTGTTAAGGGCATACGAACAAAGGGGGTTAAGACCGATGTGCCGTACAGGGAACTGTCTGAAGAGACAAAGAGACTGATATTCAGCGGAGACGATGATTTTCGCGGGCTGAAGAGGTTCTTTGAACTGCTCGAACGCAAGCGTTACAAGATGCATGTTAGGGTATTCTTAAGCAGGTTCAGAAAGGCGGAGACCTGCAAGAGCTGTGGGGGGTCAAAATTGAAGCCCGAGGCCCTGGCGTTTAAGGTCGGCGGATTAAATATCGCTCAAATTACGGAGCTGCCTGTCTCGGAACTGGTTAAATTCTTCTCAGCAGCTTCTCTCTCTGAATACGAAAGGGGAGTAGCTGATGAGATATTGAGACAGATAGATATGAAGCTCGGTTTTCTTGCCCGTGTCGGTCTCGGGTATCTTACTCTGAACAGGCAGTCGAAGACGCTTTCAGGGGGCGAATCCCAGAGGATAAACCTTACAAATCAGCTCGCTTCAAGGTTGACCGGCACCCTTTATGTGCTTGACGAACCGACTGTCGGACTGCATCCGGCGGATGTCGGCAGGATAGCTGAAGTGCTCGTTGAACTGGCCCGTATGGGCAATACCATTATCGCCGTTGAGCACGACAGGAGTGTTATAGATCTATCCGACTGGATAGTTGAACTCGGCCCCGGAGGAGGAGAGAGGGGCGGAAAGCTGATCTTCTCAGGCTGGAGGGCTGACCTCCTTAAGACCGATACCCTGACCGCGAAATGCCTTAAGGATAAAGACTTTATCCCTGTGCCTGTAATGAGGAGAAACCGAAGGGGCAGGATGCTCAGTGTTAAGGGCGCCGGCGGTAACAACCTCAAGGGGATAGATGTTGATATACCACTGGGGACACTGACATGTATCACCGGTGTCTCCGGTTCCGGCAAGAGTACGCTTGTGGAGAAGACCATTTATAACGCCCTTGCAAGGTCGTTCAAGGTCTCTTTTGAGGCGCCGATGCCGTATGACTCAATCGA
>CAXMSH010000166.1:0-3737 GCA_964195875.1 Thermodesulfovibrionia bacterium | reverse complement strand
GCCTGATCTTGCCGTTCACGAACTTTCCTTTTCGCGCACCGAGCATAATGGCGCCTACAAGAGCTCCCCATCCGCCGACCGAGTGTACAAGGCTTGAACCTGCGAAGTCATAAAAGCCCATGGTGTCAAGCCAGCCGCCGCCCCATTTCCATGAACCGACTACAGGATAAACAAGTCCGACAAATACGGCTGAAAAGACCAGAAACGAGCTAAGCTTGATACGTTCAGCAACCGCGCCTGAGACGATAGTGGCCGCTGTTGCGGCGAACATCCCCTGAAACAGGAAATCCGTCCAGTATGTGTAGCCTTCATTGTAGCTCAAATCCAGAAAGCCGCCTTCAACGGTTGGAAATGGAAGTCCAAACCCGGCAAAACCAAATATCCCGTTGAACGTCCCCGGATACATTAGGTTAAAGCCGAACCACGCGTAGGTCAGAAGACCGATTGCGGGGATAAGGGTGTTCTTAAAGAGTATATTCACTGTGTTTTTTGAACGGGTCAGTCCGGCTTCAAGCGATGCAAACCCAAGATGCATGATGAAGACCAGGAATGTGGCAGCCATCATCCAGACATTGCTGATCGTAAGTCCTAATGATGCTGAAGGGGCGGCAGGAACTGCCTCCCCTGCAAAGGCAAAGGCACTGACAATCAGCAAAATAAATAGTGTTAATCCGACAATCCTTTTCATTATTCTTACCTCCTTTGATTATTTCTTGATCAATTTAATAGTTCTTCTCTTGCCGCTATGCTTACATTTGCTTTCGTCTCAACATTTCTTGTCTCCTTTATTCTCAGAGATAGATCTTTCCTGCTTTTATACTCATTCATCAGCCTCATGGCCTCAACGAAGGCCCTGTTTAATGATTCATTCATCTTTCTGTTTGAAAAGTTCATCATGTCTTTCTTATTGCGAAAAGCGTGCCAACTCATAACTCATTGAATTAAAAAGAAACCTTAATTAATTATGCCTACAAAAATGTATGATTAACTACAATATTGTAGTTTAGTGCATTTTTGTAGGTTATGATACTGGGTTTTTATTCAAGCAGAAAGGGGGAGGGCAATTATATTTATCCCTGAATACAAAAAAAGCTCTTTTGCGGGCATATTATTAAAGATTATAATATGCGGTTTTCTGAAGTTATTTAATAAAGCTCATGACCCCTCCCCCTTCAATGCGATAAGCTGGTATAATTACCCATTCGTCTGCACATCTGTCCGGAATAAGTTTTTTATGATGTTTATATATTTTTTAACAGCAGAGATTAATCAAACCTCCTTAATTGAGCAGTTTATAAAAGGCAAAAGCATATGTTAATTCACAGGTCGATATTCAAGGAACTCTTAACAAACAGTCTGGTGATCATCCTGTCTATGTCGGTACTGCTGTTTATGGAAAAGTTTGTCCGCCTCACGAGGGTACTGATGGGAAGGGGCTCGGAGTTTACAGATGTCATGAAGGTGTTCCTTTATCTTCAGCCATCACTTTTGCTTTTGTCGATACCTATGGCGGTGCTTGTAGCCATATTCCTGACATACGGCAGGATGGCCGCTGACAGCGAACTGGTTATACTGAAAGGGAGCGGAATGAGCTTCCCCGTCATATCAAAATCGGCTATCGTTATCTCGGTTTCCGGTTTTTTCATCCTGCTCTTCATTAGCCTTTATCTTAATCCACTCAGCATAAGTCATTACAAACAGACACTGCATGAATCAATTACAAAAAAGACATCCATGATCCTTGAGGAAGAGACATTCCTGGATGTGTTTAAGAATACCGTTATATATGTCAAGGAAATCCCGTCAAAGAACAGCTTCAGGGGTATCTTTATTTACAGGGAAAAAGACTCACGCGTTAAAGATCCACTGATAATCGTCGCCGAGGATGGAGAAATTTCATCAAACTATAAAGAAGGTGTGATAAAGCTCCTGCTGCGTAATGGAGCAATCCACACAGCAGGGAAAAATGGCTCATCAGAGATATCTTTTTCAGAGTATGATTTTATTCTCACGTCAGGGATAGAGGTATCGCTGGATACAAAACTTCATGAGATATCTTTTGTGGACCTCTGGAGGGACCGCAAGGACAAGGTTTTATGGCAAATAGAGCTTAACAAGCGGTTCGCAATGCCATTTGCATGCCTTATCTTCGGCATTCTCGGCCCAGCGGTCTCAAGCAGAATGGGCAGGATAGGACGCCTCGGAGGATTTTCATTCAGCCTGTCCCTGATTATTATTTACTACGGGATGCTCATCATGGGAGAGGGGCTTGCCAAAGCAGAGAAAGTATCACCACATATCGGGGTATGGATGCCGAACCTGTTATTTGGAATTATAGCAATCATATTCTTCTATATAGCTTCAAAAGATGCGCCGGCAAAAAAACTTTAAGGACCTGAAATAACAATGAAGATTCTGTTGAGATATTTTTTTAAAGAATTTTTCAAGCTCTTCCTGATAGTTTTACTCAGCATGACCGCCATGATGGTCATTGCAGAGTTTTTCGACAAAATTGATATGTTCTATTCAAAAAAAACGCCAGCATCCATTATGCTTCAGTATTTTTTGCTCCTCTCCCCCAAATACATACTTTACTCGGCTCCAATAGCCTCATTACTGGCCATATTGATCACAATAGGAAGGGCCTCAAAATGGAAAGAGACAGTGGCCATAAAGGCATCAGGAGGAAGCCTGAAGAGAATTTTTTCAGCATTTCTCATGCTCGGGGTTCTTATAAGCTTTACTGCCCTGCTTTTCGGTGAAATCGTTGTTCCCGCGGCAGTAAAAAAAGCCACATGGGTAAAGGATACAAAGATACTGAAACATTCACGGAAAATATCCTTCCGGGCAAAGGCCCTGTGGCTTAAAGGAATCGATGGCAGCCTTATCCGTATCAGGGGCTTTGTGGAGAACGAGAACAAGGTGGTTGGGATAGGCATATATGTCTTTGACCCGTCTTTCGATATTGAGAAGAGGATTGAGGCTGAAGAGGGCGAATGGGTAGACGGCATATGGAGACTCAAGAATGTGACGGTCTTTGATTTCAGTAACGATACCATATCAAAGCACGATTCACTAACTACACATGCCATTGAAGAACCAAAGATATTCAGGGAAGAGATGAAGAAACCAGAAGAGATGAACTTTATGGAACTTCACAGATATTACGGCAGGCTTGAGAATGCAGGTTTCAGGAACGTCAAGTATGTAATGCGGCTGTATGAAAAACTCTCCTACCCAACGGTCAATTTTGTAATGATCCTGTTCGGGCTGACTATCTCCCTTAATGCCAGATGGGGTGGGGGTATCAGGTCTGCCGGGCTCGGGATCGCCATAAGCGTAATCTACTGGCTTATATATTCGATAAGCATATCCCTTGGAAATACAGGGTCTGTCCCACCGTGGTTTGCACCATGGATCAGCCCTTTAATCTTCGGCATTGCGGGAAGTATTATGTTTGTACGGATGAAAGAGTGATAAATAAAGGGTTCTCCCGATAAATCGGGATTCGCTGAGGCGAAAAGGGTTCAAGGGTTCAGGGGTTATAGGATGCTATCTATAAAGTTTGTCATTCCGGCTTGCCTGCCCGCCGTTTTTTTGGAGGGTCCGGAATCTTCTTACAACAGTATGGTTTATAAAGGAACGATTCCGGTCAAGCCGGAATGACGAATATAAACAGGTTAGCCGACTTTATTCTCTTTCAATCTCTTCCATTATCCGTACCCCTGAACTTGTTC
>CAXMSH010000165.1:0-3739 GCA_964195875.1 Thermodesulfovibrionia bacterium | reverse complement strand
AAGTCGTTCCTGATATAGTTCTCATCCAATATTAATCTTTTCTTCATTAAGCAATCGATTACATCCCTGAAGGACTTTTTGGAGTGGACTAGTTCTCGTTATTTTAGTATTGTATCTTTTATACACTTTTCTCATTAGATAACATGATAAAGAATCGTATCTAGGAGGAAATATGAATAATCCACAAAACAAACACGCACTGAAATCTCTTAATAAAACCCTGAAGCCCTTTTTACTTTTCCTTATCTGCCTTTGCCTGCTCCTCTTATGCGCAGTTGCCGGCTGCACGAAAAAGGCGGAAGAAGAAAAGACCATCATACACTTCGTTACCTGGAAACCTAATATTCCTGAAGCATGGGATGAGATACTCAATATATTTGCATCAGAACATCCGGAGATGGAGATCGCAAAGGAGATCGGACCTCATTCGTCTACCGCTTTCCACGATCTCCTTACGCAAAAGCTGAAGAACCAGAGCAAAGATGTTGATGTTTTTTTAATGGACGTTATATGGCCTCCGGAATTTGCAGCGGCCGGATGGGCCATGCCGCTTGATGAACGCTTCTCTGAACCGGAACAGAAGAAGTTCATGGACGGGAGCATATTGGCGAATACCTTTAGAGGGAGAATATACGGTGTCCCTCTTTTTATTGACAGCGGCGTGCTGTATTACCGTAAGGACCTTCTTGAAACGTATGGGTTCACTCCTCCGGCCACATGGGAGGAGATGGTTGCACAGGCAGGTATGATAGTTGCACGGGAAGCCGAAAAGGGAAATGAAATATACGGATTTTCAGGTCAGTTCAAGCAGTACGAAGGACTCGTTTGCGACATGCAGGAATATATCTTAAGTAATGGAGGGATGATTCTGGACCCTGACACAGGCAGGTCGGGGCTTGCAGGGGAATCTGCAATCAAGGCGGTCACCTTTGTGAGAGAAGAGATTATCGGCAAGGCAGCTCCTGTCGGAGTTCTTACGTACCAGGAACCGGAATCACTGGATGTCTTCATACAGGGGAAGGCCGTCTTTCACAGAAACTGGCCGTATGCCTGGAGCGTATCAAACAATCCTGAACGCTCTACCATTTCCGGGAAGGTCGGCATCGCAAAACTTCCCCACTTCAAGGGCAATAAAAGCTACTCCACGCTGGGAGGCTGGCAGATCGGGATCAGCAACTACTCGGAAGATAAGGATGCTGCATGGGAATTCGCCAACTTCCTCTCCAGCAGCCGTATCCAGAAGATTCTTGCCCTGAAGGCGGGACGCGCACCAACAAGAAAGGCCCTGTATGAAGACGCTGACATACTGAAGGCGCACCCGCACTTCTCTCACATGAAAGATGTCTTTTTAACGGCATATCCAAGGCCGAGAACACCTCTTTACCCCGCTGTCTCAAATGTACTGCAAAGGTATTTCAGCAAGGCAATTTCATCAACAAACATAAATCTGGAAAAAGAGGCCCTGGCAGCGTCAGAAGAGATAGAGAAGATTATTGCCATGGAGAATTAATAAGCTGTCATAAGAAGATCTATGAGCAAGGGATAACAGATTGATATGAGACTCTCCTTACTTGCACGGGAAAGATTATTCGCTTCTTCTTTACTTATCCCCTGTTTTCTCTTTGTCATCGCATTTGCCTTTTATCCAATTGTTTATTCTTTCGTTCTCAGCCTGCATAAAATAGTTCTCAGCCTTCCCCATCTGGGCAAGCCGTTCGTCGGTCTTGATAATTACCGAGCGCTTCTTGAAGACAGGATTGCATTACATTCCCTGATCAACACATTAATATTTGTTTTCTCTACGACTATTCTGGAAATTCTGTTCGGACTGGTTATCGCTCTTGCCATAAACAGACACTTTAAAGGCAGGGGAGTGGTAAGGGCGGCAGTACTCGTACCATGGGCCGTCCCAACGGTAGTTGCTTCCCAGATGTGGAGGTTCATATTCAATGACAAGTACGGTTTGCTGAACTATATTCTGCATGGTTCCAATACATCGACGTACACGGCATGGCTGGCATATCCTTCTACCGCCTTTATGGCAATTGTTGCCGCTGATGTATGGAAGACCTCGTCCTTTGCCGGCCTTTTAATATTAGCAGGACTGCAGCTGATTCCGGATGAACTGTATGAAGCCGCAAAAATAGACGGCGCCTCGTCATGGCAGCAATTCAGGAACATTACATTGCCGCTGATTAAGCCTGCCATACTCATCGCGCTCCTTTTCAGAACGATGGACGCTTTCAGGGTTTTTGATCTTGTATTCGTTATGACACAGGGAGGGCCTGCAGATGCTACGAATGTACTCCAGTTCTACGGATACAAAAAGATATTTACAGAAGGATTTATGGGATATGGTTCCACAATATCCGTGCTGGTTTTTGCGATAACATTTATTGTTTCTTTAATTTATATAAAGACGGTCGGAACGCGTCTTTTTCAGGAACGGTGATGAAGAAAGCTTTTTTTTACATAATAACATTCATCATTGTATTCCTGAGCCTTCTGCCCTTTGCCTGGTTTGTCGGCACCTCGTTGAAGTCCCCGGTAGAAGTTACCGCAATACCCCCTGTCCTTCTTCCATCGGTCACGCTTTCATCATATCGTTCAGCTATTGAGGAATACCATCTCCTTCATTTCGTAAAAAACAGTTTAATTGTTGCGGGTTTAACAACCCTTGTCACTATCTTCATATCGATAATAACAGGGTATTCACTGGCACGTCTGAGGATTAAGTATAAAGGCTTTATCATGGGGAGCCTTCTGGTGGTATCCATGTTCCCCCAGATATCCATCGCAGGACCCGTCTGGAGAATATTACAGGACCTCGGCTGGCTTAACACGTATCAGGGCATTATCATACCCTATATAACATTAACACTGCCTCTGGGCGTCTGGATTCTGGCAAGTTTCTTTAAAGACCTCCCGCCTGACCTCGAGGCATCAGCAAGAATAGACGGATGCTCTCACTTTCAGACACTTTTCAGGATAATAGTTCCGCTCTCAGCACCGGGGGTATGCACAGCCGCCATACTCGTATTCATTTATGCGTGGAATGAATTCTTCTTTGCGCTTCTTATTATGACGCAACAGGATCTTCAGACACTCCCGGTTGGTATAGCGCTCTTCCAGGGTCAATATACAATGCCGTGGGGAGAGATCGCCGCCGCCTCAACCGTATCTACCGTACCATTGGTCTTGATGGTATTTATCTTCCAGAAAAGGATAATAAGCGGTCTGACGGCAGGCGCGATAAAGGGGTAACGATGGCATCGATTTCTCTCAGGAATATAAAGAAGAATTTCGGCAGTGTGCAGGTAATTAAACAGCTGAACATTGATATAAAGGACGGCGAATTTTTCACATTTGTCGGCCCGAGCGGATGCGGAAAGTCGACGATACTAAACATGATTGCGGGACTTGAAGAAATTACCGAAGGGGAAATAACATTCGACGGCAGGACGGTCAATGATCTGACCCCCAAAGAAAGAGATGTTGCGATGGTATTTCAGAGCTATGCCCTTTATCCGCACATGACAGTTTATGACAATATAGGCTTTCCGCTCAGGATGAAGAAAGCAAAAAAAGAGATAATTGAGACGGAAGTTAAAAGAATCTCCCTTATGCTGGGAATTGAGCACCTGTTAAGGAGGAAACCTCGTGAACTTTCCGGTGGACAGAGACAGAGAGTTGCCCTCGGAAGAGCGATCATCAGAAAACCCAAGGTTTTTTTGCTGGA
>CAXMSH010000164.1:0-3742 GCA_964195875.1 Thermodesulfovibrionia bacterium | reverse complement strand
CAATAGCACCATCAATGGAGAGTCTACTATACAAAAACTATACAATCGGTCAAATTTGAAGACTCACAGCCTGCCTAAAATAGCCGTAAGTCATTGATTTTAAATGGTGGGCGATACTGGTTTCGAACCAGTGGCCTCTGCCGTGTGAAGGCAGCGCTCTCCCCCTGAGCTAATCGCCCTTTATACTACAGGGCATAAGATATAGGGTAAAGGGAGAAGGGTACAAAGCATTTGCATTACCCGACCCCACTCCTTATTCTATATTTCCTTGTCCCTGCATACTATCTAATTTTACACCAATCCAGTATATCAAATCATGGGCAGAAGTGAAATGGCGATCTTTTCATATGATAAACTTCCTGCTTCTGTAAATAATCAGTCTGACTTAATATATAATAATAATGAACGGTCCTGTTTTCGGCAACCAATTAATATAATGGAGGAGAAGTGAACCGGGAAAAAGTTATTTATAGTGTAAGCCTGTTTACCGAACACGACATATACCTCTTTAAACAGGGGAACCACTTCAGGCTATATGACAGGCTCGGCTCGCGGCAGATGTCCGTAGACGGGATAACAGGGACTTACTTTGCGGTATGGGCCCCGAATGCCGAGAGAGTCTCTGTTACAGGAGATTTTAACGGTTGGGAGAAGGACTCTCATCACCTGAAGGTCAGGGAGGATGAATCCGGGATATGGGAGGGATTTATACCCGGGGTTTTACATGGAAGTATATATAAATATCACATTGCTTCCCGGGTAAATAACTACAGGGTAGACAAGGGTGATCCCTACTCTTTTCGCTGGGAACTCGCCCCCATGACCGCCTCTGTTGCCTGGGGCCTGGCTTATGAATGGAATGACCAGAAGTGGATGGAGGGAAGGCATAGATCCAATGCTCTTGATGCCCCTTTCTCCATATATGAAGTCCATCTCGGCTCCTGGAGACGGGTGCCAGAAGAAGGGGACAGGTTTCTCGATTACAGGGAGATGGCCCACCAGCTTGCCGATTATGTAAGAGATATGGGTTTTACCCATGTAGAACTGCTTCCGGTTACCGAGCATCCGTTTTACGGCTCATGGGGGTACCAGACCGTGGGGTATTTCGCGCCCACAAGCAGGTATGGAACGCCTCAGGACTTCATGTACCTTATAGACCACCTTCATCAGAACCGTATCGGCATAATCTTCGACTGGGTACCCTCGCACTTTCCTTCCGACCAGCACGGGCTGTCATATTTCGACGGCACGTACCTGTATGAACATGAGGATCCAAAGAAGGGATTTCACCCTGAATGGAAGAGCTATATATTCAATTACAGCAGAAACGAGGTGAGAGCCTTTCTTATCAACAGCGCGCTATTCTGGCTGGAGAAGTACCACATTGACGGAATCCGTGTAGACGCGGTGGCCTCAATGCTGTATCTCGACTATGCAAGAAAAGACGGTGAATGGATTCCTAACCAGTACGGAGGGAACGAGGATTTAGACGCCATTTACTTTCTCAAGGGGCTTAACAGAGAGATCTACGGTAATCATCCTGATGTGCAGACCTTTGCAGAAGAATCGACCGCGTGGCCCATGGTTTCAAAACCTGTTCATGTCGGGGGGCTTGGTTTCGGTATGAAATGGAACATGGGATGGATGCACGATACGCTGAAATATTTCTCCAGGGACCCTCTTTACAGGAAGTACCATCATGACCAGCTGACCTTCAGTCTTTGGTACGCTTTTTTTGAAAACTTCATGCTTCCCCTTTCACATGACGAGGTGGTTCACGGTAAGGGAGCGCTGATAGGCAAGATGCCGGGCGACGAGTGGCAGAAGGGCGCTAACCTCAGGCTCCTTTTTGGTTATATGTTCGGTCACCCTGGTAAGAAACTGCTCTTTATGGGTAACGAATTCGGCCAGTGGAAGGAATGGAACCACGATGAGAGCCTTGAATGGCATGTCCTGCAATACCCCTCGCATCAATGTATACAGAAATGGCTCAGGGACCTGAACCACCTTTACAGGAGCGAACCCGCACTGTATGAACTCGATTTTACCATAGAGGGTTTTGAGTGGGTAGACGTTCACGACTGGGAGCGGAGTATAATCAGCTTTTTGAGGAAGAGAAAGGGAGGAGGGGAGAAGATCCTCGTTGTCTGTAATTTCACGCCGGGAATAAGCCGTAACTACAGGATAGGTGTGCCTCACGGCGGCTTCTGGCGTGAACTACTCAACAGCGACGCTGAGATATACGGCGGGAGCGGGCAAGGGAACCTTGGCGGGATAGAGGCTGAACAAGTATCGTCACACGGAAGAGATTATTCCCTCACTCTGACTTTGCCGCCCCTCTGTATACTGTTTCTCAAGGGTTAGAGAGATTATATGGATAGATATGTTTGCATCCACGGACATTTTTACCAGCCGCCAAGGGAGAACCCCTGGCTTGAAGAGGTCGAACTGCAGGACGATGCGTACCCTTACCACGACTGGAACGAAAAAATAACAGCCGAATGTTACGCCCCAAACGCCGCCTCACGAATACTCGATTCAAAGGGAAAGATAATAGATATAGTCAATATCTACTCAATGATAAGCTTCAACTTCGGCCCCACACTCCTGTCATGGCTCCAAAGGCACAACCCCGATGTATATCAGGCTATTCTTGATGCGGACAGGCTTAGCATGGAGAACTTCTCCGGACATGGCTCTGCGATTGCACAGGCGTACAATCATATGATTATGCCCCTTGCAAACAGCAGGGACAAACGCACGCAGGTGATCTGGGGGATAAGGGACTTTAAGAAGAGGTTCAGAAGGGACCCTGAGGGTATGTGGCTTCCGGAGGCGGCCGTTGATACGGAAACACTGGAAATGCTTGCTGATGAGGGTATCATATTCACGGTTCTCTCCCCCCGCCAGGCCGCAAAGGTTAAGGATATCAAGGGGGCAAAGTGGATCGATTTGAGCTACAGCTCTATTGATCCGAAGATGCCGTATGTCTGCAGTCTGCCCTCCGGTAAAAGTATAAACATCTTCTTTTACAACGGGGCGATATCACAGGATGTTGCTTTTGGCGGTCTGCTGAAGAACGGTGAGGGATTTGCCGGCAGGATGATCTCATCATTTGAAGAAAACGGGTCGTCTTCCCAGCTTGTGCATATCGCAACAGACGGTGAGACGTTTGGTCATCACCATCGTTACGGTGACATGGCTCTCGCTTACTGCCTGCATTATATACGGGCCAAAAATCTTGCAAAGATTACCAACTACGGTGAGTATCTTGCAGGGCATGCTCCTTCCCATGAGGTGGAGATTGTGGAAAACTCCTCCTGGAGTTGTGTCCACGGAGTCGGAAGATGGAAAGAGGACTGCGGATGTAATTCAGGAATGCACAAGGGTTGGTCGCAGGAATGGAGAAGGCCTTTAAGAGAGGCTATGGACAGGCTCAGAGAGAGGGTCATAAGGCTCTATGAGGAGGATGCGCCCTCGTATCTGAAAGACCCGTGGGGCGCAAGGGACAGATATATCGATGTCATACTCGACAGGACCAGAGTCAATATCGAAGACTTTATCAAAACACACAGCAAGCGGGAACTGTCATATGATGAGATGGTTAACGTACTGAAGCTCCTTGAGATTCATCGAAACGCGATGCTGATGTACACCAGCTGCGGCTGGTTCTTTGATGATATCTCGGGGATAGAGGCTTTGCAGGTCATGCAGTACGCGTCAAAGGTCATCCAGTACATAG
>CAXMSH010000163.1:0-3763 GCA_964195875.1 Thermodesulfovibrionia bacterium | reverse complement strand
TCACAGATACAATTAAATAAATTAATAGATAATAAAGAAAAGCAAGGGTAAAATGAACGAAAAAATAAGAATAAATCTGAGGGCATATGATCACAGACTGCTTGACCGGTCTCTAAAAGAGATAGTGGAGACTGCAAAACGTACCGGTGCAAAGGTGTCAGGCCCTGTACCGCTTCCAACAAGAATTCATAAGATAACGGTCCTCAGGTCACCTCATGTTGACAAGAAATCAAGGGAACAGTTTGAGATCAGGACTCATAAGAGGCTGATCGATATACTCGAGCCGACTGCTCAGACAGTTGACGCGCTTATGCAGCTTGATCTTGCTGCCGGGGTCGACGTGGATATTAAACAGCTATGAAAGGCATTCTTGGAAAGAAAATTGGTATGACCCAGGTATTTACGGGTGATGACCGGCTTATCGCCGTTACGGTTATTGAGGCTGGTCCCTGTAAGGTGCTTCAATCCAGGGTAATGGAGAAAGATGGATATGAAGCGCAGCAGGTAGGATTTGATGTGATAAAGAAGAAAAAGAACGTCACAAAGGCAATGAACGGGCATTTCATGAAGACATCATCTTCAGCGCAGCGTTTTATAAGAGAGATAAAGATGGATGGTGTTAACGAAGGAGAAGAGATTGCCGTAGATGTTTTCTCAAAAGGAGAGAAAGTATCGATTACGGGAACTTCAAAGGGAAAAGGTTTTCAGGGCGTTATGAAGAGGCATAATTTCAGAGGCGGTCCTGCTTCGCATGGATCAATGTTCAAAAGAGCCCCCGGCTCTATGGGGAGCAGCGCTTACCCGTCAAGGGTCTTTAAAAATAAGAAGCTGCCCGGTCATATGGGGAATGAGAGAGTGACGGTAAAGAATCTAGAGGTGTTTGATATAAAAAAGGAGCAGAATCTGATCCTGGTTAAGGGTGCTGTTCCCGGAGCCATCGGAAGTTATGTGATCATAAACTCGGATTCGCCTGTGATTGAGAAACAATAATGATTAATATCGATATATACAACAAAGAGAATAAGCCTGTCGATAAAATAGAGCTCCCGGCCGAGATTTTCGGCGTGAAGGTCAGCAAGGGCATTCTTCATGCAGTTGTGCGGAATCATCTTGCCAATAAAAGGCAGGGGACAGCGGCCACAAAGACCAAGGGAAATGTAAGCGGCGGCGGGAGAAAACCGTTCAAGCAGAAGGGTTCCGGAAGGGCCAGAGCGGGGAGTAACAGGTCTCCCATATGGAAAGGCGGAGGAACGGTTTTCGGTCCTCATCCGAGAGACTATTCATATAAGATTCCAAAGAAAGTTAAGTGGGCGGCCCTCAGCGGCGCGCTGACATCAAGATACACTGATGGAGCTATTACCGTTATTGATGAGATTTCTGTCCCGCAGCCAAAGACGGGGACTCTTGTGAAATTTCTCGGGGGTCTCGGCCTTAAGGACAGTATCTTAATAATAGTACCCGATAAGATGGAGATACTTGAACTTTCAGCCCGCAATATACCTAAAGTTCATGTTGCAAGGGTAGGAGAGCTTAATGTGTACACAATATTAAGATACAAAAAACTCCTTATCACCAAGGATGCCGTTAACCGTATGAAAGAGGTCTACCTGGGATGAAGAATTTATATGATGTTCTTGTCGGACCGCTCCTTACGGAAAAGGGTGCCGGCATGAAAGAAAAGGAAAATAAGGTATTGTTCAGAGTATCAAAACACGCAAACAAAATAGAGATAAAGAAGGCCGTTGAAGAGATATTCAAGGTTAAGGTTGACTTTGTAAGCACAATTAACTGTAAGGGTAAAAAGAAACGTATGGGCAAGTATGAAGGAAGAAGGGCTGACTGGAAGAAGGCTATTGTAACTCTTAAAGAAGGAGAGAAGCTGGAAGTTATAGAGGGTGCATAAATGGGTATAAAAAAATTAAAACCAACATCGCCGGGCTCACGCTTCAAGAGTATATCTGATTTCTCCGAGATAACTACGGACAGACCATACAAACCTCTTGTGAGGCCTTTAAAGAGGACTGCCGGAAGGAACAATACCGGACGTATCACGGTATGGCACAGGGGCGGCGGCCACAAGAGGGCCTACAGGATTATTGACTTTAAACGTGACAAGATAAACATCCCCTGTACTGTTGAGACGATAGAGTATGATCCTAACAGAACGGCAAGGATAGCGTTACTGAAATATATTGATGGGGAAAGGCGGTATATGATTCTCCCGGTCGGGGTGAAGGTGGGAGATTCCCTGATGTCAGGTGCAAACGCTGAAATAAGGGAAGGAAACGCGCTTCCGGTGAGGAATATTCCTCTTGGAACCATCATTCATAATATTGAACTCCGTCCCGGTCAGGGTGGTAAATTTGCCAGGAGCGCCGGTAACTTTGCGCAGCTCGTCGCAAAGGATGAGAAGATGTGTCATGTAAAGCTTTCATCTTCCGAGGTCAGGCTTATAGCATCTAACTGTATGGCAACGATAGGTCAGGTCGGCAACGTGGATTGGGAGAATATATCTATCGGCAAGGCCGGGAGAAAGCGTTATTATGGCAGACGGCCTATTGTGAGAGGGGTTGTAATGAACCCTGTCGATCATCCTCTTGGCGGAGGTGAGGGTAAGACATCCGGAGGCAGACCTCCCGTCACTCCATGGGGAAGACCGGAAGGTAAGAAGACCAGAAAGAACAGTAAATCTAATAAGTACATAGTAAGAAAGAGAAAATAATGGAGGTTTCAGTTTGCCAAGATCATTAAAAAAAGGCCCTTTTGTAGATGTCAAGATCATGAAGAGGATAATGGCTATGAACGAGGCCAATGAGAGAAAGCTGTTAAAGACCTGGTCCAGAAGATCCACTATAACACCGGATTTCATAGGACATACCGTCGCTGTGCACAACGGAAGAAAGTTTATTCCGGTATATATTACAGAAAACATGGTTGGCCATAAACTCGGAGAGTTTTCTGCTACACGTACCTTCAGGGCTCATTCGGGAAGCAAGAAGGCAGAGATAAAAAGGAAATAATATATAATGGAATCAAAGGCCATATTAAAATACGTAAGGATTACTTCAAGAAAAATGAGAAGGGTAACCGACCTGATGAAGGGGAAGAGAGCGGGTGATGCGCTGATCAACCTCAGGCTTATGCCTCATGGCGCCGCAAAGGTATTGGCAAAGATACTGAAGTCTGCCATGGCTAATGCTGAACAGAAGAAGGTTGCTGATCCGGAGTCGATGAAGATATCCAGCATTCTGGTTGGACAGGGTCCTACCATGAAGAGGATGATGCCCCGTGCCATGGGGAGAGCGGATGTTATTAAAAAGAGATCAAGTCATATTACTTTAAAGCTGGAAGAATAATAAATAATACATGCATTATCTGAAATATATAACATTAGGGGGTAAATCTTGGGTCAGAAAACACATCCTGTAGGTATAAGGCTTGGAATAATTAAGACATGGGATAACAGGTGGTATGCGAAAAAGGATTACGCCGATATACTTCACACTGACTTGAGTATACACAGGCATATCAAGAAGAAGCTGTTTCATGCCGGTGTATCAAAGATTGAGATTGAAAGAAAGGGTAAGAAGATAAGAATCATTATAAATACAGCGCGCCCCGGAATAATAATAGGTAAAAAAGGCGCGGAAGTTGACAAGTTAAAGAAAGAGATAGAAAAGATGTCTGACAGAGAGAGAGCAGACAAGGAGACAGAGAGAGAGCAGACAAGGAGACAGAGAGAGAGCAGACAAGGAGACAGAGA
>CAXMSH010000162.1:0-3792 GCA_964195875.1 Thermodesulfovibrionia bacterium | reverse complement strand
GTGTCACCCCTTTCACCCGGGTGGATACGACCCGGTTGAACCTTGCATTAATGAGGCCCGGTTATTCAAGTTCATCTCTGCCCCTTATACCGAAAATAAATAATGGATAAAAGAACTCTCTTAGCTGTAACTTTATCGATAATGGTACTGGTGGCATGGTCCATTCTATACAAACCGGCCACTGTCCCTCAGAAAGCTGTGCCAGTATCTCAGCCCGGGCATCAGGAAAGACCGGTTATCGATAAAGGCATGAGCCCGCCATTCCCGCAGACCCCGGACGAGTTTCCCCCGATTGAAGTAACCGTCGGGAGCGATATCATCGTAGAGACAGACCTCTATAAAGCCGTATTCTCAACAAGGGGCGCTATTGTAAAATCATGGGAACTCAAAGAGTACAAGACCGGCGATAAAGAGATGGTAATGCTCTTAAAAGAACCGGGGAAGGTCCCGTCTCTCGGGTTAATTCTCAAAGGAGACAACAAAGATTTCCCTCAAAATGTAATTTATAAAAGCAACAGAGATAATCTTATGCTGGGCGATAGAGGCAACAACCGGGGGGAGCTCGTCTTCACGTATGACGGTGAGGGAATCACCATAAAGAAGAGGCTCACCTTCTATAACGACCTATACAAGGTCGATCTCTCCATAGAGACCCTGAACACCCCGCCGTTTATGCTGTCGCTTGGCACAGATTTCGGAGTCTTCGATAAAAAGCAGAGAGAACATAAAGGCCCTGTAATCCTTACCGACAAAAGGACCGAGTTTGATGAAAAGGATATGGAGACAAAGTCTTTCACCGGCAATATTCGCTGGATCGCGCAGGAAGACAAGTATTTTGTCGCGGCAATAATCCCTGTGAGCGGATTTGAAGGCGCAAGCGTCTGGAATGAAGGCGCAGCTGCTGAGATAGCTTTTAATCTTGAAGGCCAAAAGAACGATTTTGTCTTTTATGCAGGGCCCAAGGACTATGACAGGCTTAAAAAACTGAATTTAGGTCTCGAGCATATAATCGACTTCGGCTGGTTCTCCATTGTTGCCATGCCTCTCTTCTGGGTGCTTAAGTACTTCTATTCATTCTTGGGCAATTACGGCTGGGCAATTATTATTCTTACCATTATCATCAGAATACCTTTCATTCCCATTCTTAACAAGAGTCAGAAGTCCATGAAGAAGATGTCAACCCTTCAGCCGATGATGACCGAGATAAGAGAAAAACATAAAAAAGACCCTCAGAAGATGCAGAAGGAGATTACGGAACTTTACAAAAAACACAAAGTCAACCCGATAGGAGGCTGTCTGCCGATGTTCCTTCAGATTCCGGTATTCATTGCACTGTATAATGTCCTCCTTAGAGCGATAGAACTCAGAGGGGCGCCTTTCATTCTATGGATAAACGATCTTTCAGTTAAGGACCCTTACTACATATTCCCGGTAGTTATGGGGCTGTCAATGTTAATACAGCAGAAGATGACCCCCTCGACCATGGACCCAAAGCAGGCAAAGATAATGATGTTCATGCCTATTGTATTTACATTTATGTTCCTCTCCTTCCCGGCGGGACTCGTACTCTACTGGCTCGTAAACAACCTTCTTGCCATTGCCCAGCAGTATCACGTAAACAAAAAAGCGCCACAGGAATAATCCTTACACTTCCGTAGAAATGTTTAGCGAAGACACTATCGCAGCCATCTCAACCCCCCCCGGATACAGCGGGATAGGAATTGTCAGACTCAGCGGCAGAGATGCGATAAAGATTGCGGACAGGGTCTTCTGCCCGCGTCGAAACAGGAGGCTTTCCGATACCCCTTCCCACAGGATCCTCTACGGCCATATCTTCAACCCTTCTAATAAAGAGATATTGGATGAAGTTCTTGTCTCAATCATGAAATCTCCCAATACCTACACAAGAGAAGATATAGTGGAAATAAACTGTCACGGCGGACCCGTAACGCTCAAAAGGACTCTTGAAATCCTCCTTGACTCAGGGGCAAGACTTGCGGAGCCCGGAGAATTTACAAAGAGGGCCTTCTTGAACGGCAGGATAGACCTGCCGCAGTCCGAAGCTGTGCTTGATATAATCAATTCACTAACAGAACAGAGCAGCAGGGCCGCGATCGAACAGCTCAGAGGAGGGCTTTCAGATAAGATAGAAGCCATCAGAAGCAACCTGATAAACCTTACCGCTGTTGTTGAAGCGTATATAGACTTCCCCGAGGAAGAGATAGAACCTCCGGCCATGCAGGAACTCGGCAAGACCGCGTCAGAAGTCCTGCAGGAACTGAAGCGTCTGATTGAACAGGCAAGGTTCGGGAGGGTACTTAGGGAAGGCATCAGGACAGCCATAATCGGCAGGCCGAATGTCGGAAAATCATCTCTTTTAAATGCCCTGCTCAAGCAGGACAGGGTAATTGTTACCGAAACACCGGGAACAACCAGGGACATTATAGAGGAATACCTGAATATTAACGGTATTCCGGTCAGGATCATGGACACGGCCGGAATCAGGGAAGCAAAAGACCTCATAGAAAAGGAAGGAGTCCAAAGAAGCCTGAGGGCCATGAAGGAGGCTGACCTTATCCTGCTGGTCATAGACGGCAGTGAGCAGCTGCACGAAACAGACATGGAACTGATAAAAAAATCCGGATCAGAAAACTCAATCATTGTAATTAACAAGTCCGATCTCCCATCAAAGGTCCCGACGGATTCGTTTCCAGACTGCACAGTGGTCAGGATATCGGCCCTGAGAAAGACCGGGCTTGAGACATTAAAGAGCGGGATCGCCGAAAAATCACTAAAAGGAGAATATGTCAGCGGCAACATCCTTGTTACAAACATCAGACACGTAAGAGCGCTTGAAAAGGCTCAAATCTCTATAACTTCTTTTGTCTCCCACCTTAAAGAACTCCCCCCTGATTTACTTTCCATTGACCTGCGGGAAACGCTTGATGCCCTTGGCGAGATAGTAGGCGTTACCACCACTGAAGAGATACTTGACAGGATCTTCAGTGAATTTTGTGTTGGGAAGTAGCGCTAAATTCGTTTATAATCATAATATGGTTGAACTTAAACAGGTCAGGCGAGTCCTTTATTACACTCTCATCCTCAATGTGGCCGTCGCATTCGCAAAGACCCTCTACGGCTACAGGACAGACTCCATAAGCATGCTCTCGGACGGCATGCATTCATTCTTCGACGGGACATCAAATGTTATAGGACTAATCGGTATATGGATAGCTTCAAGACCCCCTGACGAGGATCACCCATATGGTCACAGAAAGTATGAGACCCTCTCAGCGGCAGCGATAGCCCTGCTCATCTTTCTTGCCGGGATAGAGATCCTCAAGAAGGCCTATCACGGATTCACCTCTCCCCATGAAATAACCGTAACTTCTCTCAGCTTTGTTATCATGGGGATAACGCTCCTGATCAATACAGGCGTTATGTTGTACGAGACGAAGAAGGGTAGAGAACTCAAGAGCGATATTCTGCTGGCTGACGCCTTACATACAAAGACCGACATATTCATATCTTTATCCGTAATTATCAGTCTTATGGCCGCAAAGACCGGTTATCCGGTTATCGACGTGGTAGTCTCGATAGTAATCGCTTTTCTCATCGCAAAGACGGGTTTTGGCATTCTTAAGCCAGCCGCTGACGTACTGACCGATACAGCACGGTTAAGCCCAGAAGAGATAAAGTATATCGTATGTAAAATCAACGGGATAAAGGGCTGTCACGGGATAAGGACAAGGGGGAAAGAAGGGGCTGTTAACGTCGATCTCCACCTGCTTG
>CAXMSH010000161.1:0-3800 GCA_964195875.1 Thermodesulfovibrionia bacterium | reverse complement strand
GATAAATTGGGCACTAAGGGAATGATACTTGTAGTTGAAGACAAAGCTTCAATGGCTCAGATGCTGAGAGAGACGCTTGAACTGGAAGGTTATGAAGTCATAACAGCTGGAGATGGAGAAGAAGGTATAAGTAAAATTAATCAGTTTAAGGTTGACGCGGTATTAACTGATCTCAAGTTACCAAAGAAGAGCGGCCTTGAAGTTCTTAAGGCATCAAAAGAGGAGAATCCGTTGGTCCCGGTAATTGTTATGACGGCCTTCGGCTCAATTGAGACCGCTGTCAAAGCCATGAAGTCGGGGGCCTATGATTTTATCACAAAACCTGTTGATATAGACCGACTGTACATACTTCTGAAGAGATCTCTCAAAAACAGGAAACTTATTACCGAAAACCTGTTACTGAAAGGAGAATTATCACATCAACTTGGCATGCCTAAGATTATAGGCAATAGCTCCGTGATGCTCGAAGTTGCGGAGAAAATACGGAAGGTCGCTCCAACAAAGTCAACGGTTCTGCTGCTTGGAGAATCAGGTACAGGCAAGGAACTCTTTGCGAGGGCGATACACTTTATAAGTCCGAGAAAAGATGAACCTTTTGTTCCGATTAATTGTGCTGCAATACCAAAGGAACTTCTTGAGTCCGAGCTTTTTGGTCATGAAAAAGGTGCGTTTACCGGGGCGTCGAATCTGAAGCTGGGAAAATTTGAACTTGCCAGCAGGGGCACGATATTTTTAGATGAGATAGGTGAAATGGATATAGTCCTGCAGTCAAAGGTGTTGAGGGCGATACAGGAGGGAGAGATAGAAAGGGTAGGCGGTACCAGGACTGTTAATACAAATCTCAGAATAATCGCTGCAAGCAACAGGGATCTTGAGACCGCTGTCTCAGAAGGCTCTTTCAGAGAGGATCTATACTACAGGTTGAATGTTTTTCCTTTAAGAATACCTAATCTGAGGGAGAGAGGAGAGGATATCCCGGCGCTTGTCGATCATTTTATACATAAATATTCTTTGGAGATGAATATGCCTCCGAAAGGTGTTACACCGGAGGCTATGGAGATGCTGAAGCGTTACTCATGGAAAGGAAATGTCAGGGAACTGGAGAATGTAATAGAGAGGGCATTGATTTTATGTGAAAAAGATATGATAACACTTAAGGGGCTAGGTTTGAATCCGGCCGGTTATATAGATCCGTCACTCGGGAATATACCCCTTGACGGGACACTCGATGAGGCTGCAAAGGCCGCTTTGAGGATCGTGGAGTCCAGGAGGATCAGGAAGGCGCTTGATGATACCGGGGGGAACAAGAGCAGGGCTGCTGAATTACTGAAAGTAAGTTACAAGACTATACTTACAAAGATCAAAGAATACAGGATTGACAGCTGACTGTATCGAAATCCTTGGACCTGTTTGAAACGGGTCTCCTGCAAACCTTTGTCGCAATCTGGAATAGCAATGGGAAACTATAAAACAGATGGGTAGAATTATCGCGGATCTCCACGTTCATTCACATTTCAGCCGTGCTACAAGCAGGGAGATGAATATCCATGCCATGTCAGTATGGGCAAGGAAGAAGGGTATTAATCTTCTGGGAACAGGGGACTTCACTCATCCGGCTTATCTTAAAGAGTTAAAGTCTGTTTTGAAACCTCTTGGTAACGGGCTCTTTACTGCTCATGAAGAGCCGTCGGTGAATTTTATGCTAACTGCTGAGATAAGCAGTATCTATACACAGGGAGGAAGGGGCAGAAGGGTACATAATCTTGTAATGGCGCCGGGTTTCAAGGCTGTTGAAAAGATTAACCGGGTGCTTGGCAGGCTGGGAAACCTGAAGTCCGATGGAAGGCCGATTCTTGGTTTATCTTCAAAGGATTTGATAAAGATAGTTCTTGACGTATCTCCGGACTGTCTCTTTGTGCCGGCTCATGTATGGACGCCGTGGTTCTCTTTATTCGGCAGTAAATCAGGGTTTGACTCGATTGAAGAATGCTTTGGGGAATATTCAGAACATATCCATGCGATTGAGACGGGACTCTCTTCCGACCCCCCCATGAACTGGAGGCTTTCAGCGCTGGATAATATTACTTTATTATCCAATTCAGACGCTCATTCACCGGCCAAGCTGGGAAGGGAGGCGAATGTATTTGACTGTGAAATGGACTACTTTGATGTTATTGACACTATCAGGAAGAAGGACAAAAGAAGGTTCCTGCATACGATAGATTTTTTCCCTGATGAGGGCAAGTACCACTATGATGGACACAGGCTTTGCAACATACTCTTCTCTCCTGTTGAGACTATAAAACACAATAATGTTTGCCCTTCCTGCAACAGGCCGGTTACCGTTGGGGTGATGAGCAGGGTTAATCAACTCTCTGACAGGGAAGAAGGGTTTATACCTGAAAATGCCATACCTGTAAAACATATGGTGCCGTTATTGGAGGTTATCAGCGCGGCATACGGGCAGGGGGTCAATACCCTGAAGGTAAAGAGGGAGTATGAAAGACTTGTTGATATGTATACAGAATTTGAATTTCTAATTGATATTCCCGGGGATGATTTATACAGATATGCCGACAGAAGAGTCGCGGAGGGTATTAACAAGGTTAGGGAGGGCAGAATCGATATAGTACCGGGTTATGACGGCGTTTATGGGAAGATATCGATCTTTTCAGACTAGAAAGCGATTAGGCCTTTTTCTTCTAGTGGTCAAACCGCCTGAAAACAAGGACCGCGTTAACCCCTCCGAAGCCAAATGAATTTGAAAGGGCAATATTTATCTTTTTTGAGGCTGAAGAGGTCACATAGTTCAGGCCGCAATCCGGATCAGGATTTTCAAGATTTATCGTTGGGGTTATCAACCCTTTCTTTATTGTCAGAGAGGTAATCGCTGCTTCGACCGCACCCGCGGCTCCGAGCATATGCCCTAACATGGATTTGCATGAGCTGACCTGGATATCCTGTGTCCTGCCCCCAAATACGTTCCTGATAGCGTCTGATTCTGCTTTATCACCGAGAATGGTTGATGTGGCATGAGGGTTAATGTAATCTACCTCGTCTGCGGAAACATTTGCGTCTTTCAAAGCCATCTCTATCGCTATGGCTTCGCCTTCACTGTCGGGTCTTGTAAGATGAAACGCATCGGAACTTGTCCCGTATCCGGACAGTTCTGCGTAAATATTTGCCCCTCTTTTCACAGCGTGTTCCAGTTCTTCAAGCAAAAGGGTCCCTGCGCCTTCTGATATCACAAAACCGTCCCTGTCACGATCAAAAGGCCGGCTTGCTTTCGAAGGTTGATGATTCGCTTCTGATAGAGCGCCTGAAGCGCTGTATCCACCTACGGCCAGCTTACATATAGGGGCTTCAGTCCCTCCTGCAAATGCAAGATCCACCTCTCCGTTGCGGATCATTTTTGATGCTATGCCTATAGCGTTTGCTCCTGATGAGCATGCGGTTGAAATTCCTATGGCAGGACCTCTGGTCTTCAGAAGAATGGAGATATATGAGGCCGCCATGTTAATTGTGCTTGATGACATCAGATATGCTGAAAAGGGTTTTTTTTCAATCAGGTATCTCTCCAGGGCTTTCTCAATGCCTGTTAATCCGCCTCTGCTTGAGCCTATAATGGCGGCGGTACGAAGTATTCTTAGTTTGTCCGGTTTTATTCCTGAATCCTCAAGCGCCATAAGAGAGGATGTGGCTGCGTAGTGAATAAAGGGATCAAGTCTTATAATATCTTTCCTGGGGATATAATTTTCCGGAGAGAAACCCTTTAATTCTCCTGCAATTTTAACCTGAAA
>CAXMSH010000160.1:0-3807 GCA_964195875.1 Thermodesulfovibrionia bacterium | reverse complement strand
ACCCTCCCCTTAGTCCCCTCCCATCAAGGGAGGGGATATTTGGGATACTCTGCAGTCCGCTTAGAAGCGCCTGCTTCTGGTTGCCGCAGGATGATTCATATTAGTTAATCTGTTCTTTCCTGATCATTATTATTCAGTGTTTCAACCTCTACAAGTGAGAACCATCCCTTAGGGTCTGTATACCATTTGGCAATGGTCAGACCCGCCTCTGAAATCATCTTTCCGGCGCTCTCCCTGCTGAATTTACGGCATATCTCTGTCTGGATCGTCTCTCCTTTCATAAGTTTAATCGTCAGATCAAGATCGTTTATTTCTACTGACATATCATTTCTGGTCCTCAGATGCATCTCAACCCTCTCCCTTTCCCTGTTGAAGAAGGCTACATGATCAAAGACGGAGGAGCTGAAATTCGCGTTCAACTCTCGGTTTATAACACGCAGGACATTCCTGTTAAACTCTGCAGTTCTCCCCTGTGAGTCGTTATATGCCGCCTCAAGCAGCTCTTTGGGCTTTATCATGTCAAGTCCGAAGAGTAACCTGTCACCTTTCTTCATTATTCCTTTCACTGACTTTAAGAATGATATGCTCTCTTCTTCATCGAGGTTCCCGATAGTGCCGCCGAAGAATATGATAAGCTTGGGCCGGCTGTTGGGGATGACGTTTATATGGTGAATAAAATCGGCAACGATCCCGAGAACTTCAAGGTCAGGATAAATGCCGATAAGCTCCCCCACAGCACCTGTAAGAGCCGTCCTGCTGACATCGACCGGAATATACCGTATCGACGACTGTCCTGAAGGCCCGGCGGCATCCAGCAGCATGCGGATTTTCCTGTTTGCTCCTGAGCCGAGTTCAATCATATCGCCGCCCTGAAAATTCGCCATTATCCCTTCAGCGGCATTTTTCAGTATCGATAGTTCGGTACGTGTTGGGTAATACTCCGGCAAATGACATATCTCATCAAATATCCTTGAGCCCTTCTCATCGTAAAAGTACTTGCTCGGTATGTACTTATTCGTGGAAGTAAGACCGTTTAACACATCCCTCTTAATCTCCTGACGGAATGTATCCTCTAAATAGTTCTGTAACTCGTAGCCGGTATTAGCAGAATTTGGGTTATTGGTCATTGGGTTATTGGTTATTCTCCTCAATCTCAAACTTAATCTTAACCTTCCCTTCAATGGTCAACGGTGCACCGTGCATTGTCTTTATTCTGTGAAATGTCTTAATCCCCTTACCCATCACCATCTCTTCACCTGCATGGCATAAAACGTAATGTGCTTTTTGCATCCATGATTACTTCACCAAGAAGTGAGATCGTCCTGTCGATCTCCTCCTCAGTATTGCTGAAGCCCAGAGAAATTCTGACTGTACAATGGGCGTCTTCCTCTGTCAGGCCCATCGCCATCAGCGTCTGAGACGGACTGGGTGAGCCTGAACGGCACGCTGAGCCCGAGGAGATGCAGACTCCCTTATGGTCAAGGGCCATTACTACCGACTCCCCCCTCATGCCGGGAAGGACCATGCTAAGTGTATTCGGCACCCTCTCGTCCCTTCTGCCGTTAAGTCTTGAATCGGGAAGCAGTTGACGGATACCTTTCTCCAGACGGTCACGAAGTTTGCGCACGTTATCCATTCCGGGAAGGCGTCTGAAGGAGAGTTCGGCGGCCTTGCCCAGCCCGACTATCCCTATAACATTCTCGGTCCCGGAGCGCATACCGTTCTCCTGGTTCCCGCCGTGCAGAAAAGGTTCGATCTCCATACCCTTTCTGATGAAGAACGCCCCCACTCCTTTTGGTCCGTATATCTTATGGGCAGACATCGTCATCAGGTCGACCCCGAGTTCATTGACATCAACCGGTATCTTACCTACCGCCTGTGTTGCGTCGGTGTGAAAAGGGACGTTCCTCTTTCTCGATATATCTGCAAGCCTGCCGATAGGCTGGATCATACCGGTCTCGTTGTTGGCGGTCATTATTGTTACAAGTGATGTCCTCTCCGTGATTAACGAGGCCAGATCGTCAGGGTTGACCGTTCCTCCCTCGTCCACATTGAGGTACGTTATATTAAATCCCTGATTCTCAAGCCACCTGCAGGTATTTAATACTGAAGGATGTTCTACCGATGAAGTGATTATGTGGTCTTTTTCCTGCCGGTTTGCGAAGGCCATCCCCTTTATTATGAGGTTGTTTGCCTCAGAACCGCTTCCTGTAAAAACTATTCTTCTGGCTGTGCAGTTTAGCATCTGCGCGATACTGCGTCGGGCTGACTCTATTGCTAACCTGGCCTTCCTGCCTTCACTGTAGATACTAGAGGGGTTGCCATGGCATTCTCTCATAATATCGAGCATAGCGTCCCGGACCTCGTCATCAAGCGGTGTGGTCGCGTTGTGATCGAGATATATCCGGCTGAAAGTTTCAGGTAATTTGTCATCCTGATTTATAGAGGCGTTGGACTCTCCTGAATCTATTACGGATACAACTTTCCCATCGGTCACTTTAGAGACGTCACATAATAGCGCCTTGTAAACCGGGAATCCTGACACCGGGTCGTAATGGTGAAGGTCTGTAAGCTCGTTAATATTACACTTCTGCCACGCCTCGGGTCCGACAGGCCCTCCGCCTCCCATGTTTGCGTCAACCGCGCCTCTTACGATGTCGTCAGTTACCAGGGCCCTCATTGAAACATGTCCTCTACGGGTCTTTACCTGCACATGATCACCGCCCTTGATGCCCCTTACTTCCGCGTCCTGAGTGTTTATAGTGACGGTAGGTTCCGGGCGGTCCCTGTTAAGTCCGTTAATACCGTGATGCTGTGAACGAAAATCAGTAGTAACACGGGCCCCGGAGTTGAAGATAAGCGGGTAGTCCCTTGCAATCTCCGGGCTTGTTAGGGGACCTTCCGCGGGTTCCGTATAAACGGGCAGGGGATCATAACCGTGTTCTTCAAGAGTAACAGATGATATCTCGAACTTCCCTGACGGGGTATCAAAGCCGGGCATGTTATCAGGACGTAAAAGTCCCTTTTCCCACTTCCTGTACTGCATCATCACTGTTGGAATCTGAACACTGCCTCCTGCCCTGATCACGTCATCAGGAGAAAACCCCGAACCCTTTAAGGCATGACTGAGAAGTTCTTCACTGCTCTGTGGGTACAGGTCTCCGTATCCCAGTCGTTGAGCTAGTTCCGCCATAATAAAGAAATCGTTTCTTGCTTCATCAAGCGGCTCGATCACCTTATCACGTATCCTGAAGAATGGACCGTATGTCATATAAGACTCTATCTCATACATCGTTGCTGCCGGCAGAACTATATCAGCGTAAGCCGCGTCAGCAGTCAGCTGACGGTCGATACAGACCAGAAAATCCAGTTCATTAAGGGTCTCTTTCCAGACAGAGGGTTCCGGCCAGGCCGTAATAATGGAACCCCCGAGAATAATAAGGGAGCGTATGGGATAAGGCCTCCCCTTAAGTACCGCTTCGGGCAGTGCAATGGCATGGGACTCTCCGCGGTACATGCTGTAGACAGGGAAGCGGTCTCTGCCAAGAGCATTACTGATATCCGGGTTGGCGACGTGTCCTTTACGGTTTATGGGGAAGATGTTCTCTTTCATTGAAAAGCACCTGCCTCCGGGGACATCAAGCTGGCCCGCGAGGGCCCAGAGCACATGGGTTGCCCGTATAGCCTGAACACCGCTGTCACTGTATTCAAGCCCGCTGTACATGACAGGGGACGCGCCGTCTGCTTCGGCAATACGCCTGGCAAGCGATCTTATAGTTTCCGCAGGCACACCGGTTATTCCCTCTA
>CAXMSH010000159.1:0-3819 GCA_964195875.1 Thermodesulfovibrionia bacterium | reverse complement strand
CCCGCAGAGTATAATACACTCCATGGTTGAGTATATTGACGGGAGCGTATTGGCACAACTCTCTGTTCCGGATATGAAGGGACCGATAAGCTACGCTCTCTCATACCCGCGCAGGGTCAGTAATGCTATACCGGGATTGAGCCTGCCGAAAGTGAAAGAACTCACCTTTGAAGAGCCTGACATGGAGAAATACAGGGCGCTTTCGCTGGCATATGAGGCGCTGGAGAAGGGCGGTACCATGCCGTGCGTACTGAACGCCGCTAACGAGGCGGCGGTTGAAGCCTTTCTTGATGAGAAGATCTCTTTTTCCGGGATCACTCGCGTGGTCTCCGGAACAATGGCTCTGCATGAAGTCAAAAAGGGTGTGGAGATCGAGGAGATAATTAAAACGTCGGAATGGGCACATTCCAGGGCTGAGGATATTATTGGAGAGTTGAAAACAGACAGATGAAACAGGAGATAATACGATGACATTTTTATGGGCAATAGTACTTTTTGGACTGCTGATATTCTTTCATGAACTGGGGCATTTTATATTGGCCAAGCTTGTCGGGGTCAAGGTGCTGAAGTTCTCGCTCGGCTTCGGCCCAAAGCTTATCAGCAAAAAGATCGGAGACACAGAGTACATACTATCGGCACTGCCTCTTGGCGGGTATGTAAAACCCCTGGGTGAGGAACCCGGGGAGGAGCTGAGCGAGGAGGAGAGACCCTTTGCATTCAACACACAGCCGGCATGGAAGAGGGCGGCGATAATAATTGCAGGGCCTGTATTTAACCTTGTATTGGCATACATCATCTTCGTCTCTTTTCTGAGCACGGGGATCCCTGTGATTATTCCGAATCTGGACTCTATATCTCCGACAATCGATAGCGTGCTAGAGGATTCACCCGCAATGAAGGCTGGCCTCATGGAAGACGATACCATAGTCGCAATCTCAGATGAGTCAATCGATGATTGGACGGGGATGTCGGAGATCATATCAAAGAATGTCGGCAGGGAACTCCCTCTCAGGGTAATCAGGGGCGATGAGATCATAGAACTTAAGGTTACCCCCGAACCAAATTCCATAAAGGACGAAGAGGGCAAAGATATAGTTGTCGGCAGGATCGGAATAACCAAGAAGCTGAACTTTCATGTGATTGAGAGCGAAGGCATTCTGCTGGCCCCGCTGAAAGGGGCAGAGGCGCTTTACGAGTGGTGCGTGCTGACTCTTGAGGTGGTTGTAAAACTCTTCTCCGGCTCGTTGTCACCTAAGCAGGTTGGCGGTCCTATACTTATAGTGGACGCGGCTGCCAAGGCGGCTTCCGTGGGCCTCGTTACATATTTCAATTTTATAGCAATCATAAGCATAAACCTTGCTGTCCTGAACCTGCTTCCTGTCCCCGTTCTTGACGGCGGTCATCTCATGTTTCTATCGATAGAGGCTATAAGGAGAAGACCGCTGAGTGAGAAGGTTATGGCTATTGCTAACAAGGTAGGGCTAACCCTGTTATTGATGCTGATAGCCTTTGTCTTTTACAACGATATCACAAGGATTATTGTTCCGTGGATACAGAAGATATTAAGCCAATAACATTTTTTTATGCATAAGCCGCCTACGTTAAAGAACCTTGTATCTTCCGGAGGCGTCTTATTCCGTAAATCGGATGAAGTCTCTGAGGTTGCCCTTGTCTCTATCAGAGGCAGTGGCGTCTGGTCTCTTCCTAAAGGGATTATTGAAAAGTATGAAGATCAGGAGACAACCGCCGCAAGAGAGGTAATGGAGGAGACCGGGCTTAAAGGTGAGATACTGGAGAGGATAGGGCAGATAGCATACTGGTATTTTCTGAAAGAAAAGACCGTAAAGGTGCATAAGACAGTTCATTACTTCCTGATGAGATACATCTCCGGCAGTACCGATGACCATGATGACGAGGTGGATGAAGCGAGCTGGGTTCCGCTGGATGATGCCGTTAACATGCTGAAGTACAGGGGTGAAAAAGAGATAATGTTCAAAGCAAAGAAGATGATAGATAAGATGGCCAAAGTTGTCTGAGTCTCACATCCCTATCTCCGCTAAAATATTAAATAAATCAATAAGTTGTAGTACTATAAATCAACCTTCTTATTAGCTTAAAAGCTGTCCAAAGGAGATACCATGCAGATTGAAGATATCACCATGGAGGATTATAAGAGGGCGCTGAAGAGATCAAAAACGCTCATCGTCCCATATGGCACAGTTGAAGAGCACGGTAAACACCTTCCGCTCAGCACCGACACCCTGATAATAGTTGAGATACTTAAACTCCTTGAGAAGAAACGCAAGGTCCTCATCGCCCCGCCGGTCCATTACGGCGTCTGCACTTCAACGAGCCAGCACCCCGGCACGATAGAGATAACTCCTGAGACACTCAGGAGGATCACTCTTGATATTGTTCGAAGCGCGTACAGAAAGGGGATAAGGAACTTCATCCTTGTATCCGGACACGGGGGAGGACTTCATATGTCCGCCATAAAGGAAGTGGCAGAGGTGCTTGTTAATGAATTGAAGGGGGTAAAGATCGCGGTGCTTACTCCTTATGATTCACTCTGGAAGGAACTCGCGGAACTCGCGGATACTGAGAACGACTCTCACGCCGGTGAGATGGAGACATCCATGGTGCTTGCACTGAGGCCGGAACTTGTGAAGGGCAGGTCAAAGGAGGAGTACCCGAAATTCCCCAAGCCCCTTGTAGTGAAGGATAAGCTTAAGTACTGGCCCGGCGGTGTCTGGGGAAATCCAAATAAAGCGTCTGTTGAAAAGGGTGACAAGGCTGTTAAATTGATCCTGAAGAAACTGATAGAGGTGGTAGACAGGATAGAGAAGAAGTAACGATAAAGGGTTTCCCGCAAACTTTACAACTTCTGTAAAGTTGAGACTGCCCCTTAAATTTTCAAATTTCCGAAAGTTAATACTATGGGGCAGGCGGGACAGGCAGGGATTAAAGGGGTCCAGGGTTCGAGTGTTTAACTGCACTTTACCTTTTCGTCTTTAAAAGACTCCAGAATTCTCTTGGAGTCATGATCTTAACCTTACGGTATTGTTTTAAATCCAGGAGGTCGTCGTCCCCGGTTATGATGATCTCGGCATCGCCTTCAAGGGCGGTCCCAATTATGAGCGTATCATCCCTGTCCCTGCAAACAGAGGGATCTACCGCTTCAGGCTCAACTATTTCCGTTACATCCTTAAGATAATCTGCGATCTCCTTAATGAACTTCTTCGGCAGACGGATCTTTTTCTCCAGGACCCTTTTAACCTCTGATATGATATGCCTGCTAATAATAATGCGGTGGTTTTCAAGGCATACTGCAAGGACATCTGCACATAAACCTCTTGCGGCAAAGGCCGCAATGATAACGTTGGTATCAAGAACAATCCTCATGAAACGGTCTTGAAGATATCTTCATCCGTTATCAGCCCCTGTGCCTCAGCAAAAGGCAGTACTCTTCTTCTTAACTGCTGAAACCGCTTGACCGCCACGTAACGGCCGATCGCTTCCCTGATAACCTCGCTCTTTGTGGTCTTTTCAGCCTTTACAACCATCTCAAGTTCCTTTTCAAGCTTCTCAGGCAATCGTATCGTAATGGTATCTTTCATTTATTTACCCCCGCATTCTGTACTACATTGTAACACATTAGTTGGCTCCGGTCAATAAAATTATTTAAGGTGGTCTGAGGCCAATAGTCAAAGTTTACCCTCCTTGTAGTGCCTGCCTGCCCGCCTGCCCGCCAGTTTGTTTGGAGGGCCAGTTTGTTTGGCATGGTGGCGGGCCTGTGTAGCAGAGCGAAGATCCCGCCTG
>CAXMSH010000158.1:0-3830 GCA_964195875.1 Thermodesulfovibrionia bacterium | reverse complement strand
GAAGACCGACGGGGAAATATTCATTTATAACCAGGAAGAAGAGACGCCGGATATTCCCGAAGCGGTGAGTGAAGTTAAACTTAAGGAGGTAAAGAAGACGTCCCTTGAAGTGCCCCTGGTTGTCGAAGGAGAGCAGATAGGGCATTGCCGTTTTGAGAGACAAGCTTACGGTGATTTTGATATAGATAAATGGAGAGAAGATGTTGAACTGATAACCCCTCTCCTTGCACGCATTATTCAATCCAACAGCAACCTGGTTTTAGCGAATAAAGTGTACATTGACGATCTGACACAGATGTATAATAAGCGAAAGCTTAATGAACAGATGGGTAAACTCTTCAAGCAGTTCAAGCGGGGAGATAAAGAACTCCATATCGCAATGATAGATATTGACAAGTTTAAAGTATTGAATGATACGTACGGCCATCCGGTGGGAGACGAGATATTAAAGCAGACCGCCGTCATACTGAAAGAAGAAATACCGTACGCATACAGGTATGGCGGCGAGGAATTTGCCGGCGTCTTTTATGGCTATGATTATGATAAGGATAAGACGCTTGAGATTATGGAGCGGCTTCGCAAAAGGATAGGAAAGACCCCCTATGTCATAAAGGAACATACGTACCACATAACGGTTTCAGCTGGCATATCAAAATTTGAAACATATATGAACTCGGTTATGGATGCCATTGACAGGGCCGATAAGGCTCTGTTTGCAAGCAAAGAAGACGGCAGAAACAGGTGCACATATTATGATGATGTAAAAGGCCGTCTTTCTTCTGATAGCACCGTGCTTCGCCAGGAAATCATGAAACTGAAAGCTCAGATGAGCAAAGAAATACAGAAAAACAAAAAAGAAGAAAAAATTAAAAGTAAATAAAATTTATTTCATTTAACACAGGTTAAAGCAAATGGTTATTCATGCCATTCTTCTCATAAAGTCAGCCAACAGGTTCGAATATCAGTTTGTTAGAACAGAAATACCTAGATTGTAATATTATAGATCGTAATAGATTGTAATATTATTGACAAATCTTCTCATCTATGTTAATAAAAGGTACTTCGTAATTCTCTTTTAAAACATTTTAGGATGAAGGAGTAAATATGAAAAAATTTACCTTATATTCTGCGGTATTGGCAGTAGCAGGGATTTTTATCACCTCTGGAACGGTCTATTCGGGTGTTGTCGTCAGCCCACCGTTATCTGTTCCTACGCTTGGAGAGTGGGGAATGATCGGCACGGCCATAGTACTGGGGGTCGCCGGGATATACAAGATATTCAGAAATAAATAACACATCCTACGGAAGGAGAGAATCCTGAAAAGAACGATAGCCTTACAATTCATATTTATCATATCCCTGGTCTTTCTCCAATCTGAAAAGGCCATGGCTACCGTGGCCGTTCCGCCCCCGCCAATCCAGGTCCCGACCCTCAATGAATGGGGGATGATCGGGACAGCCATCATGCTTGGAGCCGCTGCGGTATATTCAATCTTCAAGCGCAAGTAAACGGTCTAATTTTTCACACTTCAGTATGGCGGGTTTACTTCCAGGATCCGGATTTTCTTGTATATGCTGATAATACAATGAATAAAATTTCTCGCCGTCTCTTTCTTAAGCTTTCCTTAGGTGCTGGACTATTAGCCTCATCCGGTTACATCTTTAAGACCGTTCTCTGGCCCTCACAGGTCACTCCGGATGAGACCAAAACACTTTCTGCCTATCTCGACACCCTCATCCCACCCGATGTAACCCCCGGGGCGGTCCAGCTCAACGTCCCTGAAATGATCATCTCCAAATCCAGAACCGACAGGAAGTACAGAAGACTCATCAAAAAAGGCTGCCGCTGGCTTGATACACAGGCCGGGGATTTTAAAACTGATACATTTGCCTCGCTGGGTGGAGAGACCCGTCAGGAGATTGTAAAGATTGCATCTGAAGCGGAGCGGAGCTCTCTGCCGGGAATCTTCTTTAAACAAATACGACTTGACGCCTTCTTCTATTACTATGGCACCGCCGAGAGCTGGGAAGGTCTGGGCTACGACGGGCCGCCGCAACCGTTAGGTTTTCCTGATTACACGTATCCTCCGGGAGAAATTACATGACTGAACCGGCTGATTTTGACATCGTAATTGTCGGAGCGGGTCCCGGAGGAGGGGCCTGCGCATGGGCGCTGTCATCCTACGGCTACCGCGTGCTGGTTCTGGAGGCCGGTCCGGCTTATGATCCCGATACGGACTACCTGCTTGACAAACCAGAATGGGAGCAATCCAGGTTTCCCGACCGAGCTCAATACAAAGGGCGCTACTCCTACGGCACGATGCAGAAGCTTGAGAGCCGCTGGGACAAGCTCCGCTCATGGAATCACATACACGGGCGTTTTAATAAAACAGACCGCCGCGCCGTATTCGGATACCACCATATGAGAGGCATCGGGGGAAGCACCCTGGTATTTTCAGGTGAGGCACACCGTTTTCATCCTGACTCCATGAAAATGAATAGCCGATTTGGGTTCGCGGCTGACTGGCCGATCGATTATCGAGAGCTTGAACCGTATTACTGCAGTGCTGAACAGATTATCGGGGTTGCCGGTCCTGATAACGACCCGGTAAGATTCCGGAGTAAACCCAATCCTCTTCCTGCTCATCAGCATAGTTATTCGAACATGAGGATTATAGAAGGCTTCCGGAAACTCGGGATGAATATGGTGCACAATTCGGTTGCCATCCTCTCAGAGCCCTACGATGACCGCCCCGAATGTAACTACTGCGCAAACTGTAACAGGGGCTGTCCAAGACAGGACAAGGGCAGTGTGGATGTCACATTTATGAAGAAGGCCGTTGACTCCGGATTCTGTACGGTCAGAACCGATTGCCAGGTAACGAGACTTGAGGCCGGACCTCATGACACCATATCAGAGGTCCATTACGTTGACAGCAGAGGCAATGCCGAATCCGTCTCAGGAAAGGTTATTATAGTCGCCTGCGGAGCAGTCGAATCCCCGCGGCTGCTGCTGCTGTCAGAAAATAGCCATGCTCCGGACGGCCCGGGGAATGAGTCCGGACATGTAGGGCGGCACTTTATGGAGACAATTTCATGGGTAGCCAGCGGGCTGCACCCTGAGCCACTGGGCAGTTTCAGGGGCATATCTTCAGACAGTATCTGCTGGGATTTTAACGCGCCTGATTCCATCCCCGGCGTAATCGGGGGATGCCGTTTTGCGATCGCCGCGTCTGAGGCAGAGCTGGTCGGTCCGATAAACTACGCCCAGAGGGTGGTCAAGGGCTGGGGAAGAGAGCATAAAGAAGCGATGAGACGTTCTTTTGGAAAGGTGCTGACCCTCTCCTCAATCTGCGAGTCCCTGCCTCATGATAAGAGCTTCATAGACCTTGACCCGGATGAAAAGGACAGCCTCGGACAGACCGTAGCCCGCATACATTCATATCTCGATGATATGGCCTTACGCCGTCTTGAGTTTGCAGCGGACACTATCCGTGAAGCTCTTCCTGCCTCCGGGGTTGAGGAGATCTTTGAAGAGTACGGCAACTACGACTTTTTCAGCTCTACGCATGTTTTCGGCACCTGCCGGATGGGAGATGACCACAGGGAATCTGTTGTAGACAGGTTCTGCCGAAGTCATCGGTGGAAAAACCTTTTTATCGTTGACGCCAGTGTATTTCCGAGTACCGGAGGAGGAGAATCACCCTCTCTCACCATAGAGGCGCTCGCAATACGCACCTCAGAATATATAAGTGATCTGGCCAGTAAAGGGGAACTGTAGAAAAGCGTGGTGAAGGGCTTAGGGGCAATGACTCAAAAATCAATTACCA
>CAXMSH010000157.1:0-3865 GCA_964195875.1 Thermodesulfovibrionia bacterium | reverse complement strand
CAGGAGAAGGCATCAGAGGTTGGGTTTGACTGGGATAATGTAGCTGATGTCCTCAAGAAACTTGATGAGGAGATAACCGAATTTAAAGACGCCTTAAAGAAGAAGAGCCGGGATGAAATTGAGGATGAAATCGGTGATATGCTGTTTGTTATGGTGAGGATATCTAATTTTGTGAAAGTGGACCCTGAAGACGCCCTGAGAAGAAGTATCGCCAAGTTTATTCATCGTTTCAATTATATAGAGACAGAGGCATCGAGTCAGGGCAGGAAACTGACTGATATGACACTCGATGAGATGGAGCTGTTATGGAACAGGGCAAAAAAAGAGAATAGCTGAAATGCAAAAAAGGATCCGAGGGTTCTAGGATTCAAGTGAAAAGCACTGATAACGGATAAAACAGGTATAAACATGGATCTTTTCTTTAATTTATTCACTCGAATCCTCGAATCCTTGACCCCTTGAATCCTTCCCAAGAATCACCACTTAAAGGCGCCAAGTCCGACCAGTTCGATATTGAAAGACAGCTGGTCTTCATCAGGTCTTTTTGAGTACATGAACGTAATTGCCCAGCACTGACTCCTGTATGTCGTTTTAATCCTTGATTCCTGTACGCCGGCCCCGGTAAGGTCATACCATAATTTTCCATATAGGAAGAGCGGAATGGATCTCCCTTTAATCTTTATGGGTTTTGTCGTCCCGGCGTCAATAGTGTACTGGTCAAGATCTGTAGAACGCCGGAAGTTTTTGCCTAATGTGATATACCCCATACTGCTCTTATATTTAATGGATGCGATGCTGTCAGTGATTCTGGTTTCATGAATATCGTATGATGTGTTTACACTGAGGTCTACAAGGGGGCTTGTCAGGCTTCCCTCGGCCACAATAGGAGAAAAGTGATTATCATCGCTAAGCAGGTTGTAACTTTGAGAGAGCCTGAACCCGGCGTTTAAACCTGAAGGGGAGTATGATTCTATCCTGTTGGTGAAAGAATAAATAATACTGCTGACATGTTCTATACTATCTATTGAGTCAAGGAAAGGTATGTCATCATCTCCTGCATCAGGTATATAAACGTACTCAAGCGCGGGCTCGATAAGGTGAATGAACGATGAGTATCTCTTAATTAACCTCGTTGTTAATGATGAACTGAGATCCAGAAGCAGCCGGTCCTTGTTCTCATCAGGACTATTGAGAAAATATACTGTTTCTCTCAAACCTATCTTCTGTGTCAGGTTCACTGCTCTACCGTGGCTTAAGTATATGCTGGAGTTGAGGTCAAGCCGTTGTCCCAGATCTCCATCGTCTGTTCTGAAATCTGATCCTGTAAACGATACATCATACATGATCGGTCCTTTTGATCTTGTATTTAGTATAAGCCCTAAACTCAGGACATTTTGATTGGGGATTATATCCCAGTCCTCTTCGAGGTTTTGCCTGTATTGGTCCAGCAAGTATACCCTCCCTCCACGAAAGGGTTTTGAGAATTGAAGGTTTGATTCAAGATATTTCTGCAGTATGTCCGAAGACTCAAAATCAAAAACGGATATCAATGATGATATCGGCGTGGAAATGAGTGACGATAATTCTGATGTTCTAAAGGATGTTTCTCCCAGAATATCGTAATAATCAAAAGTGTTAACTATGTTGAGCTTCAGGTAGCTGGTAATCCCGTAAGGCAACTGCATGTTGTTATAAGATTTAATTTCAATAAAATCTCTTTTAAGGTCCGTGTCTCTCAAGTGATATCCCCAGAACTTTCCCCTGTTTTCGGAGTTGATAATATAACGGTACTCTATCCCCTTGCCAAAACCTTTCTTGCTGAAATAATCGAGATAAAATGTTGCGTCTTTGTCCTCTTTTATTGCCCAGAAGAAGCCTTGCTCGTAAATTAAACCTTTTGTGCTGCTTGAACCGGCGGACGGAACGAGAAATCCTGTCTGTCTTTTCCTGGAAAGGGGCATCCAGAAATAGGGAGTGTAAAGTACAGGAACATTCTTAATGTATAATGCCGTGTCCCTGGCTTCGATCTTTTTGTTGAGTTCGGTCTTGACGAATTTCCCCGATATGTGCCATTCAGGAGGGGAGGCGTCGCATGTTGTGACAGATGCCGTATCCAGGAAATAGCTCTTCTCCCCGAACTTTCTCAGGTCTCCACCCCTTAGATGATAATTTTCTTTTTTGTAAAATATGTAGCTGTTATATATAACACCCAGTTTTGTCTTCAGATTCAACTCTATCCGGTCAGCGTTAATAATTGTATCAATGTCTTCGTAAACAACATTACCAACAGCAAGTGCCTCTGAGGTGTTGTTGTTAAGACGGATATCGTCTGCGCTCAGGGTCGTATCACCGGAGGTTACAATAGCGGAACCCTTAGCAATATATGTATTTGTTTCGGAGAGGTATTCTAACCGGTCGGCCGAGATATCTATAGTCTCCTGCGCGAAGATTAAAGATGCTGACAGACAGTGAATTAAAAGCAGGAGGCAGAAGATAACAGCCGGTAGGACCAAATAGGATAACCCGTTATATTTTGCTCTGCGCTTCGGTTTGGCCTTCAGCGGTACAAATTGACCCGTATGCACTGAAATGTAGTAAGTTATGGGCATAGATATTATTATTCCCGTAATTCAGGCAGCACACCGGTATGACCGAGCGCTTCTTTTGCCTCACCCGTTGTATAGAAAGAGCCTGTAACAAGTATTGTACTGTTCTCACTCCATTCTTCCTTTGCAACTGTGATTGCCTCGGTAACCGAGCTGGTCTCAAGTATTGAGATTGGTTTATGATCCTTGACCGAAGACCGCAGATCAAGAATATTCCTATGCAGTTCTTCAGGAGTTTCAGCTCTCTCGTCTCCGGGCACAGTCAGGATTACGGTTTCCGCGCAATCTATAAGAGGAGAAAGAATACCCCTGATGTCCTTATCCTTCATGATACCGATAACAAGAATAATTTTCCTGTCGACAAAGAGCTCTTTTATGGTTTTGGCCAGAGCATTTGCGGCCACTGGATTATGCGCAGCGTCAACTATGATGTGCGGTCTGTCTGACACCTTCTCAAGACGCCCTTCAAGTCCAACATTAATAATTCCCTGTCTTACCGATGTGTCTGTGATGGAAACCCCGCTTCGTCCAAGTATCTCGCATACTCTTACCGCCATAGAGGAATTAAAAACCTGGTGTCTTCCTGTTAGGGGTGATGTTAAACCATGGTAGTCTCTGAATCCGCTGTAATCGAATATTATCTGATTATCATTCATTGATACTAGGCTGCCCTTGAAATCTCTGTCATGAATATGGATCTCGGAAGCATGACCGTTAGCGATATCTGACAATAACATTATGGCTTCAGGTGATCTTGCGGCAGTTACCACCGGAATGTGAGCTTTAATAATGCCGGCCTTTTCAATAGTTATATCTGACAGGGTCTTGCCGAGAAATTCTGTGTGGTCAATGCTAACGTCTGTAATAACGCTTATATCAGGTTCAATGACATTTGTAGCGTCAAATCTTCCACCCATACCGGTCTCAACCACTGCCCACTCTATCTCCTTTGATGCAAAATAACAAAAGGCCATGGCCGTTATAAATTCAAAAAATGTCGGCATGATGCCGGTCCCGCTTACTGACCTTCGTATGTATGAAGTTAGCATTATTACGTCTTCCTCTGATATATTTTGCCCGTCAACCCTGATGCGTTCGGTGAAGCTTATCAGATGGGGAGAGGTGTAAAGGCCGACATTAAACCCGCTTTCTTTGAGTATGGAAGCGATTGTCGCGGCTGTTGAGCCTTTACCATTGGTTCCAGCAATATGTACGGAATTGAAAAAGCCCTGGGGGTTGCCGAGTATATTCAGCAGATC
>CAXMSH010000156.1:0-3912 GCA_964195875.1 Thermodesulfovibrionia bacterium | reverse complement strand
TATAAGGGGCAACAAGATATTCCTTCAGGGTGAGAGGGATGCTATTGACAGGGCCAAGGATTTTATCACGGATTTGCAGCTGGTAAATTCAAACGGCTATGTCCTTAATCCTGAAGACATAAAATATGTTATAAAGGCGGTTGAGGACTCACGTTCCGGAGAGCCTCAAGCCGGCAAGAAGCCTTTACATGATTCTTCTTCCCCCAATCTCAAGGAATTTCTTCTCAGTACTATTCCTGTGTCATCAAAAAAGAAATTTATTGTCCCTCGTTCAGAGACACAGAGGAGATACATAGAAGCTATCAAGAAGTATGATATGGTTATCAGTATAGGTCCGGCAGGTACCGGGAAGACCTATCTGGCGATGGCTATGGCCATAAATGCCCTCATTAAGAAGCAGGTGAGCAGAATAATACTCGCAAGGCCCGCGGTAGAAGCGGGTGAGAGGCTGGGATTCCTGCCGGGGGACTTGCAGGAGAAGATTAACCCATATTTAAGGCCCCTTTATGACGCGCTGTTTGATATGATGGAAGCTGAAAAAGCCCACAGGCTTATCGACAGGGGGGTTATTGAGATAGCGCCGCTTGCGTTTATGAGGGGCAGAACACTTAATGATTCTTTTATAATACTCGATGAGGCGCAGAATACCACTTCAGAGCAGATGAAGATGTATCTCACGAGGCTCGGGTTTAACTCCAGGACCGTGATAACAGGAGATATTACGCAGATCGATCTTCCAGCCGGAAAGGTGTCTGGACTTATTGAAGCAGAGAAGATCCTGGGCGGTATCAGTGAATTGTGCTTTATTTACTTTTCTGAAAAGGACGTTGTCAGGCATAAACTTGTTAAACGTATAGTCAAGGCGTATGAAAAGTATGAATTATCAAGGAGTGAAGATGAAAAACGGCAAGCCTAAGAGCGATAAGAAGAATGTGTTAAACAAAGATACGCTGATAAAATCTTTTTTTCTCATATTATCCTCGTCTCTCCTGGGCCTATCAATCCTGTGGGGCAAGGTGTACAGTATTGAAACATTGATCGGGACCTTTCTGATTATAGTCGTTCTGCTGGCAGTCTTCTACAGGGACTTGACGCGCTATAAACCGGAGATCAGACAGAATTATACACAGATATTCCTGATAGTCCTGCTTTTATCATCCAATTTGCTGTTAGGGAGGACATTTTATTATATCCTTGAAGGTTTTACTGAATGGCTTGGGACTATCGACCCTTCTCTGCCTGTATACGCTATCCCACTTGCTACAGGCTCAATGCTCGCCGCCCTCCTGATCGATATACATGCGGCGATTCTCTTTACCGTCATAACAAGCCTTATCGCGGGGCTATGGCTTAACAGCCCCCTTTATTCCATATTCACCTTTGTTGGCGGCCTTACAGCCGCTTTCAGTGTGGTAAGGTGCAAAAAACGCTCGGCTATCTGGAGAGCGGGGCTTTCTGTAGGTATTGTCTCCATGTTCACTTCTTTTATAATCTCACTGTTATCAGCAAATCTGTTTAACGCGGATATGCTTGTCTCTATGATAGCGGCTTTTATGAACGGAATGATTGTTGCCGTATTCGTGTCAGCCCTCCTGCCCCTTTTTGAACACTTCTTTAAGCTGACTACCGATATAAGCCTGCTTGAACTCCTTGACCTTAATCATCCTTTATTGCATGAACTGCTGGTCGAGGCCCCGGGAACATATCATCACAGCGTAGTTGTAGGAAACCTTGTCGAGACCGCTGCGGAAGCGGTTGGAGTAAATCCTCTTCTTGCAAGGGTAAGCGCCTATTATCATGATATCGGGAAGGTCAAGATGCCGGAGTACTTTATTGAGAATCAGGTGGGGCCTTTAAGCATGCATGATAAGCTAACCCCCCGTATGAGCAGTATGATACTCATTGGTCACATCAAGGAGGGAGTTGAGATGGCAAAAAAGCACAAACTCCCTAATTCCATAATAGACATTATGCAGCAGCACCACGGAACTTCTGTACAGACCTATTTTTATGAGAGGGCAAAGGAACAGCAGGAAAAGTCCGCGCCCCAGATTTCCAGGGATGACTTCAGGTACCCCGGGCCAAAACCTCAGACAAGGGTCGCGGCCCTTGTTCTTATGGCAGATGCTGTTGAGGCCGCGTCAAGGGTGCTGTCTGATCCCACACCCACCAGGGTGTCAGCTCTTGTTGAGAAGATTATCAACCACTGTTTTATTGACGGACAGCTTGACAATTGTGAATTGACACTGAAGGACATAAGAGAGATCAAGGTCAGTTTTGTATATATGCTCACCAGCATTTATCACAAGCGAATCGATTATCCCGGTTTTCAATTAAATAATGAAGATACTCCTAAAGAACCAGCAAAGACGCAGGCTTATTAACAGGACGAAGATAAAAAAAGCGGCCGCGCGTATCCTCTCCCTTCTGAAACAGCCCCGACTTTCCATGGCGGAACTCAGCATCTTATTTGTTGGTGACAGAAAGATGAAGCAATTAAATTCCGATTTCAGGGGTATCCGGAAAAGTACCGATGTCCTTTCATTTGAGTCCGGGATTCCTGTCAGGGGAGTTGGACAGAACCCTGTACTCGGGGATATAGTTATATGTATTCCAAAGGCGGAATCCCAGGCAAAGGCTGCCGGCACCGGACTTGACGAAGAGTTGAACCGTCTTTTGATACACGGAATATTGCATTTGACCGGTTATGATCATGAAGCGTCAGACTACAGGGCGCGTATAATGAGAAAGAAAGAGGAGGATATCCTGAATGCCCTTGAGAAGATGGTTTAAAAGCGCCAACTTCGCCATAAGCGGTATCCTCCATGCCTCTAAGACCCAGCGGCATATACGTTACCACCTGTATGCCGTAATACTGGTTCTGATTCTCAGCTTCCTGCTCGGGATCAAGAGGGGGGAGTTCCTTGTGCTCGTTGTTCTGGCAATTATTGTGATTACAACCGAGATGATTAATACCGCTATTGAGGAGATCGCAAATGTGCTCTTTAAGGAATATGACGAAAAGGCAAAGACGATAAAAGATGTCGCGGCTGGCGCGGTCTTTATTACCGCATTGGGAGCTGCTGTTACAGGCTACATAATACTCTTCAGGCCGCTTAAGGGTCTTTTTTTAGACGGACTGCTTGTAGCGCATAATTCGGAGGAGAATATCGCGGTTATCGCCCTTATAATAGTGCTTGTGCTTGTAGTGGTTACAAAGGCGTATTTTGGCAGGGGACTTCCTCTGGAGGGCGGGATGCCGAGCGGCCACGCCGCGCTCTCATTTTCAGTATGGGTTGCCGTAACCCTCATCAGCGGGAACTTCGTTGTATCCCTGCTGGTTCTTATACTGGCTGTATCTATCGCGCAGAGCAGGGTGTATGTGGGCGTTCACAGGGCATGGGAGGTAATCCTCGGAGCCATGCTAGGTGTGGTGGTAACGTTTCTATTGTTTAAGCTGTTTTTATAAATATCGTATGAAACCACAGCCAAAAATAGGAGGTTCACCACAGAGGCTACAGAGGAACATATTTATACTATAAAGAAGAAGGTCTGATGTGTCTTATCCTCTGTGCACTCCTGCCGGCAGGCATACGTTGAGTGAAACGAATTATTTTATTGTATGGGGAAAAACTTAAAAATGAGGTCACTGAGGTAACTGAAAAAAAATGTCTTTTATTTTTTATAAATCATCTCTGTGTACTCTGTGGTAAAGTCTTGACAATAAAGAAATACCCATAAGGAGGGGAATATGGTGATAAGTAAGGAACTGCTTGAGATAATGGCTTGTCCGAAGTGCAAGGGGGATATAGAACTTGATGAGTCGAGAAACGGGCTTGTCTGTAATAACTGTAAACTCCTGTACCATATCAAGGACGACATCCCTGTTATGCTTATAGAAGAAGCTGAGAA
>CAXMSH010000155.1:0-3921 GCA_964195875.1 Thermodesulfovibrionia bacterium | reverse complement strand
GAGCAGGCTTTCCTTTCTGTTTGTTTACCCTGTTGTTCTCTCTCTCAAAGACGAGCTTATCAATATTTTCACCAACCAGGAAGGTAGTATCCCCCGCGTCTTCAATCTTTACCTTCTTCATCATCTGCCTTACGATAACCTCGATATGTTTGTCGTTGATCGAGACCCCCTGGAGCCTGTAGACTTTCTGGACTTCATCCACAAGATATCTCTCAAGCTCTTTCGGACCAAGTATATCAAGTATGCTGTGAGGATTAATAGAGCCGTCCATTAACGCCTCACCAGCCCTTACAATATCATCCTCATGAACATTCAGATGTTTGCCCTTGGGTATAAGATATTCTCTTGAATCGGTCGCGCCCTTGACAACGACAACCCTCATCCCCTTACGAAAACCCCTGAATTCAACAGTGCCGTCTATTTCACTGGCGATCGCCTGTTCCTTTGGCTTCCTCGCTTCGAACAGTTCAGCTACGCGTGGAAGTCCGCCGGTAATGTCCTTTGTCTTTGTAGTCTCTCTCGGGATCTTTGCTATGATGTCCCCGGGATGTACAATAGCGCCTTTATCAACAAGCACATGAGAACCGGACGGCAGCAAATAACGGGCACGCTGGTTTGTGCTTGGAGACCTTAGAGTGGCTTTACCGTGTTCGTCCTTGATCGAAACTCTAGGCCTCAGGTTCCCCGGATACTCTATTATGACCTTATGGGAAAGGCCTGTTACCTCATCAACTTCCTCCTTAATGGATACCCCCTCGACCATGTCCCCAAGTGCTATCCTGCCTCCAACCTCGGTTACAATGGGGAAAGAATACGGGTCCCACTCGATCAATCGCTGCCCTGCCTCCACCTTCTGCCCGTTTTTAACCTTAAGCTTTGCTCCGTATATAACCATGTATTTCTCTTTCTCTCTTCCCTTTGCGTCAACAATAGCTATACTGCCGTTACGCTTCATAACAACAAGAGCACCCTCTTTGTCCTTAACGGTTGGGAGATCAATAAACTTAACCGAACCCTTGTTCTTTGCGTCAAGAACGGATTTCACTGCCCACCTTGTAGCGGTTCCGCCTATATGGAAGGTCCTCATCGTAAGCTGCGTCCCCGGTTCTCCGATTGACTGGGCGGCCATTATCCCGACGGCAGCACCTATTTCAACCGGTTCCCCTCTTCCGAGATCCCTGCCGTAACATTTCTTGCATACACCGTATTTAGATTCACACGTGAGAACCGACCGGATCTTAACACTGTCAATACCCGCGCTTATCACCACCTGTGACAGGTCGTCATCTATCTCTTCTCCCTTTGATACAAGCGTCTTTTTCGTGATAGGATCCTTTATATTAACAGCGGCGATCCTTCCAAAAATCCTCTCTTCAAGCGGCTCTATGATCTCCCCGCTCTCAACGAGACTATTCACACTTATACCTTCTTCAGTTCCACAATCTTCTTCCCTTATGATCACATCCTGAGTGACATCAACGAGCCTTCTGGTAAGATAACCGGAATTGGCTGTCTTTAATGCCGTATCCGCCAGTCCCTTCCGTGCCCCGTGAGTCGAGATAAAATACTGAAGCGGGGTCAGCCCCTCCCTGAAGTTAGCGGTAATCGGTGTCTCTATTATCTCTCCGGAAGGCTTTGCCATAAGGCCTCTCATCCCCGCAAGCTGTCTGATCTGTGCTGTAGAGCCCCTTGCCCCTGAATCGGCCATCATGAAAACATTATTAAAAGACCGGCGTTCAAGCAGTTCCTCCTCCGTAATATCTTCAATATTATCCAATCCTTCAGCACCGAGTTCCTTCATCATCTCATCAGCAACATTCTCCGTAACCTGTGCCCAAATGTCGACAACCTTGTTATACCTCTCGCCGTTTGTAATAAGGCCCTCTGAGTACTGTTTCTGTACGTCAAGCACCTCGCGTTCGGCCTCTTTGATCATCATATTCTTCTTTCCCGGTATGTGCATGTCATCTATACATATAGATGTGCCGGAGATTGTTGCGTATTCAAAACCGAGTTTTTCAAGATTATCAAGGAAAATAACCGTCGCCTTTTTCCCGATCTTCTTGTAACAGTATTCCACGAGTTTTCCAACTTCTTTCTTGGTCATAACCGTATTGAGCATCGAAAACGGAAAGCCATCTGGCGCCGCCTCGGCAAATATGACTCGTCCGGCTGTTGTATTAACCATGCTTCCTTTGGATTTTTCACCCAAAACATCGTCAATTTTTACCTTGATTTCAGCGTGCTCGGAAATGACCCCGGCGTCATAAGCCATCCTTACCTCTTCGGGACCGCCAAATATCTTACCCTCTCCCATAGCGCCTTTTCTATGCTTTGTAAGATAGTAGAGCCCAAGTATCATATCCTGTGTGGGGATTGCAACTGGTTTCCCGCTGGCAGGATTAAGGATGTTATTTACGGACATCATAAGCACTCTCGCCTCTACCTGGGCCTCAATAGAAAGCGGCACATGGACCGCCATCTGGTCCCCGTCAAAGTCCGCATTAAATGCGGTACAGACAAGGGGGTGAAGCCTTATGGCCTTACCTTCAATAAGTACCGGGTCAAACGCCTGTATTCCCAGACGATGTAGAGTCGGGGCCCTGTTTAGCAGCACAGGATGTTCTTTGATTACTTCATCAAGACAATCCCAGATCTCATCATCGCCGCGTTCAACCATCTTTTTAGCAGCCTTGATGGTTGTGACATAACCCTTCTCCTCAAGCTTGTTGAATACAAACGGCTTAAATAGTTCGAGGGTCATGATTTTGGGAAGTCCGCACTGGTGAAGTTTAAGTTCCGGTCCGACAACAACCACTGAACGTCCTGAGTAATCAACTCTCTTACCAAGAAGGTTCTGCCTGAACCGGCCCTGTTTGCCTTTTATCATGTCGCTTAAAGATTTAAGCGGCCTTTTTGTAGCGGCTTTAAGTACCTTGCTTCGTCTGCCATTATCAAAAAGGGCATCAACAGCCTCCTGGAGCATCCTCTTTTCATTGCGAATGATAACGCTGGGGGCCTTCAGTTCCATCAGCCTCTTCAATCGGTAATTCCTGTTTATCACTCTTCTGTAGAGGTCATTCAGGTCCGAAGTGGCGAACCTTCCACCCTCAAGCGGAACCAGAGGACGAAGGTCAGGAGGGAGAACAGGCAAAACATCCAAAATCATCCATTCCGGTTTGTTCCCTGATTTTCTAAAGGCCTCCACAACTCTCAGTCGCTTTGTAAGCTTTCTCTTTACAGCAAGAGACGATGACGCGTGGATCTTCGCCCTTAAGCTTTTGGCAGTCGAATCAAGGTCTAACTCCCTGAGGAGTTCCCTTACAGCCTCTGCCCCGATCCCGGCCTTAAAGCTGTCTCCAAACTCCTGTGTATACTTCCTGTACTCTTCCTCACTCAAAAGCTCTGTCTTCTTCAATTTCGTATTGCCGGGGTCAATCACAACATAGCTCTCAAAATAGAGCACCCTCTCAAGCTGACGCATCGTCATCTCAATAAGTGTCCCTATTCTTGACGGAATACCTTTAAGAAACCATATATGTGCAACAGGAGTAGCAAGCTCAATATGTCCCAGTCTTTCACGCCTTGCCTTCGACTGTATAACCTCAACACCGCACTTATCACAAACCACTCCCCTGTGCTTCATCCTTTTGTATTTACCGCATATACACTCCCAGTCCTTGACCGGTCCAAATATCTTGGCACAGAAAAGCCCATCCCGTTCGGGTTTAAATGTCCTGTAATTTATCGTCTCGGGCTTCTTAACCTCACCGTAAGACCACGCCCTTATCTTTTCCGGAGAAGCAATTTTTATCCTTATCGCTTCATACTCCGTTGGATTTTTTGGTCTTTCAAAAATCGAATAAATATCTTCCACTTATGTCGTCCCCCTATTAGAGTCGGTTTTCTATTTAAACAGAT
>CAXMSH010000154.1:0-3939 GCA_964195875.1 Thermodesulfovibrionia bacterium | reverse complement strand
CGCGAACGCAACATTTAATCTGCACAACTGGAATGCCGGCGCACATTCAATCAATGACGTATCCTGTTCTAATTGCCATAACGTGCATATGGGGCCTGACCTGATTGTCAGAAAAGAGGAGTTGGCTAAAATGTGCGAGGGATGTCATAAGGAGATAGAGGCTGAATTTTCACTCCCCAGCCATCACCCTGTTCCTGAGAAGAAGGTCTTTTGTACAAACTGCCATAACCCGCACGGTAGCATCGCCGATAATTTACTGAGAAGAGATACTGTAAAGCAGACATGCACCGAATGCCATGCGGAAAAAGAGGGCCCATTGGTCTTCGAACATGCTGAAATTACCGAGGATTGCCTTTCATGTCACAGCCCTCACGGGTCGGTAAACGACAACCTGCTTAACATCAGACCGCCTTTTTTATGCCTGCAATGCCATCCAGTTCACAGGACCTCATCCGGGAGCACTCCGGAAAGTAAAGGGGCGTTCAATACAAGGTGTACTGACTGTCATTCCCAAATTCACGGCTCAGACCTCCCTTCTGCTACAGGCGGTGGAAGGTTTACACAATAAGGGGGCAAGATGAAGAGAATATTATTAATCCTGCTTATGGTTCTAATAACTTTTCATGGTAATGCTTTTGCAGTTGGTTCGGTTGAGGTTGAAGCGACAGATGAAGAAAGAAAACCCACTTCGTGCATATTCCTGTCCATGGGCCAGATGGTTGAGTTGTGCTTCGACCTGTTTGGAGGCTACAGGTTTGTTGACCTTAACGGTTCGGCAGAGGTCGAGGAATATGAATACCTCCACAATTCAATATTACTTGGCGGAGAGTTAAGGCTATATTCAACTAACAGCAGAATACATTTTGACGCAGATTATACAAACAGTAAAGATTATGGTCTGGACTTAAGTTATTCATATAAAGATATCCTTTTATTCAGAGGGGTAAACAGCACACTGTACCACAACCTTAACAACATAAGACTGATAGACCTAGATCCATCCACACCGTCACCCGGAGTTGATGTTATGGATGACGGGAAAGACTATGGTGTTAAAACCGGCATGAGCAACCTCTTCCTGAGATTAAAATCACCAAATTTCCCTTTTCATGCATATATTAAAGGAGGTATCGTTGAGAAGAAGGGTACGCAGCAGCAGAGATTTATGTCCGGTGCCGCCTATTTTAACGATATCGTCAGGGCCTCCAGGAGCAGGGATACTGACTGGAGAACAGAAAATATCGTTATCGGTGCAAACAGCCACCTTGGTCCGGTTGAAATAGATTATTCACACGGGGAAAAGAGGTTCGATGCCGGCGGGGATAATGTTCTCTATGACAGTTACAGTTATTCGGGATTCGGGCCGGGTTTCAGACAGCCTGGAGTTTATCCCCATAACCAGGTCTCCGACCTCAAGGGCTCATCCGATACCTTCAAGATACATACATCCTACACCGGCAGGATCGTTGCATCTGCAACACTCTCAAGGATAGACCGGGAAAATACCGATAGTAACGCGACCGCTGATTACTTCATAGGCTCTGGCGAAGTGACATGGATGCCCGTGGAGAAATGGACGGCCTTTCTTAAATACCGCTACAGGGACAGGGACGTAGATAACCCGGACAAAGTAACGATCACTGATATATCCAACCCCTTAAATTCATATATATATGATGTGAAACCTTCCATTTCTTCCATTTCAAAAACGCTTTCCGGTACTGTAAGATACAGACCCTCCAACCGTCTGACACTAAAGGCAAAATACTCTAACGATGACATCCGCAGAAAAGATGCGGACGAATGGGATATCCCTGACAGGACTACAACTAATTCCGCTTCAGTCTCAGCGGATATGCGGATCAAAAGGAACCTAAAACTTAAGGCCGGTTATACCCACAAATCCATAAACAACCCTTCAACAAATGTTGAGCCCGACAGTACTGATGAAGGGAATGTTTCGGCATCATGGATACCTCTCACGTGGATAAATACCCTCCTTAGCTACAATATAAAGGATGAGAATAGGAATGAACTTCATTTTGCTGATACAGAAGAGGCCGGAAACAGGGATGTAAAAAAGCATCGCATGCTTGGAAGCGTTACCTTCCTGGTTTTAAAAGACACTTCTATTACGACAAGCTATGCATATATTGATAACACTACAAAACAGGACATTGTATACCACGACAATCCCGGCAATCCCAATATAGACCCTTATGTCCCTTACGATGCCACAGCTCATAATTTTGCAATTGACATTATGTATGTACCACATAACAGGGTAAGTATAAACGCTGGACTAAACCATACCAGAAGCAAGGCGAACTTCCATCCTGACGATATTAACCTGACACAGCCGGTATCGATATCCTCTTTTTCCGAGTTAAAGACAGAAGAGACTGTTTATTCCGTGTCAGGAGAATACAGGTTCCGGAATAGTTTTTTATCGGGTCTTGAGTACAGATACAGCGATCTTGATGATCTTCTGGACAAACCCGATGATGATGTTGAAGACGGCAGAGCACATGTTCTGCTCTTAACGTTATCAAAGGAATGGTAAGGACTTATGATAAAATTTATTATCAAAGCAGGGCTTTTTAGCCTCACTCAACTTATCTTTTCAATAATCCTAATCAGTGGTTCCTTTGCTGCCGCTGAAAAAACCATCGGTGTTATAATGATACCGGATATCCCCTATTTTGAGGAGATATACAAGGCGTTCACAGAAACGCTATCTTCCGAGGGATTAACAGAAGATAAGGTTGAGCTTATAATTCAGAAACCTCTCCCTGATCCAATCTCTTTGATGAACACAGTAAGAAAATTCGTAGCGATCGAGGCGGACATAATCGTCTCATACGGTGCCCCTTCAGCAATGGCCTCTGTTAGCGAGCAGTCGGACATCCCGGTTGTTTTCGCAGGAGTCTTTGACCCCGACGCTGTCGGCCTATCCCTGAAGAACGCAACCGGTATCAGATCTTCGGTGCCGATCTCGACTCTTATAAAAAAATTGAAGGTTTTATCGAATTTTTCAAAGCTGGGTGTTGTTTACAGCGACATAGAGGAGGACACGGTGATGCAGGCGAACGAGATTGAGAAGCTTGGGAATACCATGGGTTTCAGCTCGGTCAGGTTTAACATCAGAAAAGTTAAGGACACTGAAAAGATCTCTGCCGTTGATGCGCTGATTCTAACCACAAGCTGTCCGGCAACACACTGCGTTAACAACATTATAGATATAGCCAGAAAGGCAAAGATACCTACAGCAACATTAATGGGCGGTCAGGGGGGGGACGGCATTATACTCACCATAGCCGCAAACCCTCGGGAACAGGGAACGGTGGCGGCACTACTGGTTGCAAAGATATTAAAAGGAGCAAAAGCCTCTTCCCTTTCAGTGGAGCAGCCCAAGAAAGTGGACCTGATTGTTAATCTCAAAGAAGCCTCGATTTTGGGGCTTAAAGTTCCGTTCGACATTCTCAGTTCGGCAACAAAAATAATAAAGTGACAAAAAATATATCACTTCAGAAAAAAGCTGTATTAATGGTCTCTGCTATCCTCTTCATTATCATAGCGGTAAACACCTCTGTTCTGACATATATCGCATACAACAAATATAAAGGGGCTATCCTGTCAAAAACCACCGCAATCGGTGACGGTATGCTGAGAGAGATCAGCAAGATTGTAAGCCTGGGGGTTCCCATAGAGTCACTGGAGGGACTGAACGAAAAGCTCATAGAACTCATATCAAGGGATGAGGCAATCGGATTCTCCATGGTTATGGACAAGACCGGAAAGGTTTTGTTTCATAGCGACGCTGAAAGTATAGGCATCGAACATACAGATGAAGCAACTGTCAAAGCCTTATCTTCCAAGGAGAAGCTTATTCAGACTTCCGCCCTTTTTTATGATCTCTCCTTTCCCATCTTCGATGCG
>CAXMSH010000153.1:0-3946 GCA_964195875.1 Thermodesulfovibrionia bacterium | reverse complement strand
CCCATGGGCGATAAGAAAGGCAAAAAGGACAAGGCTAAAGGCAAGAGACAGACAGATGCAAAACAATCACAAGCCGCTAAGCAGAAACAAGACAAACAGAAACCCAGGACCCCTTGAATACTGGGCCAACAGGGTTGTGAGGGAATCGAAGAATTACAGTCTGCTTGAAATAGATGTTCTGACAGGCAGGAAGTTAGCGCCGCGGTCATGGTGAGGATCTTCGTTTGCTGCATATCTTTGTAGATGCTGATGCGTGCCCGGTGAAGCAGGAGGTGTACCGCGTCGCGCGCCGCTGCCGCCTTGATGTCACATTGGTGGCCAACTCCTGGATGCGAGTTCCGAATGAACGGTGGATTGCACTCGAAGTTGTAGAGAACGGATTCGACGCGGCTGATGATTGGATTGTAGAGCATGTGCAACCTCACGACATCGTGGTCACCGCTGACATTCCGCTTGCGAGCCGCTGTCTGAAGGAAGGCGCACGTGTAATTGGTACAACCGGAAAGCTGTTCACGGAAGACAACATCGGTGAAGCCGTAGCGACTCGGGACCTGCTTTCAGAACTTCGTGACAGAGGAGAGATGACGGGCGGACCTCCACCGCTAACAAAGCGTGACCGATCACGTTTTCTTCAACAGCTCGACAACGTGATTCAATCAATTCGTCGTAAGCATCCGTCTCCCCCAACAAGGCTAATTCCGTGAGTTAGCAAGTTAAGTCAACGAGCGGGGTCGTACCACGACATGACATTGATCCATAAGGAAAACAGCATAAACAACTTACTGCATTCGGGTTTAGGAAGCCCTTTTTGAGGACAAAATGACAGTTTCAAGTTTAAGAATGTAAGATTCACCTAAGTGGATAGGCAGGGGAATTCAAACCCTTCTTCTTGTTGCAGACAATTTGATATAATCTTAAAAGAAAAGAATTCAAATTAATGCGAGAACAACTAAATATCAACCTTTTGTTAACAACGAACCTAAAGGGCTTTTGATTTTCCTATGTCTAATTCAATTCCCCCAATGTCCAATTATCGAATGACTATTTCTTATGATGGGCGGGCTTTCCTTGGATGGCAGCGACATGGAAATAAGCCGACCGTTCAGTACGCCCTTGAGCAGGCGGTGGAGCAGGCGTTTAATGTCCATGTGCCGGTACGAGGTGCCGGTCGTACCGATCGAGGAACCCATGCCCTCGGTCAGGTGGCGAGCCTTCAGCTTCCGATCGGGTTAGAGCCCGAAGCAATCAGGAATAAGCTGAATGATATTCTGCCTGCGGAAGTGCACATAGTTGATGTGAGCGGCGCATCGTCAGACTTTCATGCCTGTGATTCCGCTATTGCAAAGCGCTATCGCTATGTCATCTGGAATGACCGCAAACTGCCGGCAGAGCGTGATGGGCGAGTATGGCACATCAAGGAGCCTCTTGATCTGGATGCGATGAATAACGTCTGTCCGATCTTCGTGGGCGAGCACGATTTTGCTTCGTTTGCAACGCGATCAAACTTCAAACAAAAGTCGACCCGCCGCACCGTTACCGAGGCCGTGCTCATGCATAAATTACCCGCTATCACCTTCGAAATATTAGCGGACGGATTTCTGTACAAGATGGTACGTAATATTGTACGTGCGATTGTTAAGGTAGGAGAAGGCCGTTACACTCGTGACGACCTCTGTCGTATTCTTGATGCGAAAGATCGCAAGGCTGCTCCCGGAACAGCCCCTGCATCAGGACTCTACCTCGTACGTGTGTTATATGCAGAAGATAAAATTACAGAAACAGCCAGGGGAGGAACTCCTGAGTGAGCCGATTCGTGCACCAACGTCACAAAACCGAATCCAGGCTTACGCGTCCACGCGAGCTTGTTGTTGCTTGCGCCCCCATGCGCAGCAACGTTAATGTTTCGAGCATTGCCCGGACGGCAAGTGCCTGCGCTATCGAGCGGCTTATTTTAATCGGGAATGCAAGCCTTATTTCAAAAATTGCCCGAGATAGTGTTCTTGAGCTGGAGGTCTCAATTCATCGAACATTGACACCCGTGCTCCAAAAGCTGCGTAATGACGGCTATCGTCTGGTGGGTCTTGAGCAGACCACCAATTCAACGAGCATGCACAACTACGGTTTCTCGCGACGTACTGCGCTGGTTGTGGGTAACGAACGCACCGGATTAACGGCAGATATCCTTGATATATTAGACGATGTAGTTGAGATCCCGGTATACGGTCTTCCCCATAGCTTCAACGCCGCAACCGCGGCCAGTATGACGATATACGAATATTGCCGGCAGTTTCCCAAAGGATAAGGAGAACAAAAAGATGCATTCATCCGGGAGAAGTTCTTATGCCTGTACAACAGTAAATTGTGGTGAGGACTGTATAATCAGAAGGCTGGTTTGACTTTATGCAGAGACATCTCCCTTCCCCCACAGTTCGAACATATCAGGGGATCAACTTATCAATAACGGCTCCGGAGGCCGATGCTCCAAATGAAATTCTTTTTTGGCTGAGCGTTTTCCCTTTATGTGTTCATCTTATCGAGAAACTCTTTATTATTCTTTGTCCCGGAAAGCTTATTAAGGAGAAACTCCATGCTCTCAATAGGGCTGAGAGAGTGAAGAACCTTTCTCAGTATCCACATCCTCTGAAGCATGTCTTTATCGACGAGAAGCTCCTCTTTCCTCGTACCTGAGGCGTTGATATTTATACTCGGGAATATCCTCTTCTCCACGAGTTTTCTGTCCAGATGCAGTTCCATGTTGCCCGTTCCCTTGAACTCTTCGAAAATAACATCGTCCATCCTGCTGCCGGTATCAACAAGGGCGGTTGCGAGAATGGTCAGGCTTCCTCCGTCCTCTATATTCCGGGCAGTTCCAAAAAATCTCTTCGGCCTCTGAAGGGCGTTTGAATCAAGCCCGCCCGAGAGCACCTTCCCGCTTGCCGGGATTACCGCATTGTATGCCCTTGCAAGCCTTGTTATCGAATCAAGCAGAATAACAACATTTTTCCGTGATTCAACGAGCCTCTTGCCCCTTCCGATAACCATCTCGGCAACCTGAAGATGCCTCTGCGGCGGCTCATCAAATGTCGAGCTTATTATCTCAGCCTTCACCTGCCTCTTCCAGTCAGTCACCTCTTCGGGCCTCTCATCTATCAGAAGGACTATGAGATGAATTTCGGGATGGTTCTTCTTGATGGCCTTTGCTATGGACTGAAGAAGCATCGTCTTGCCGGTCCTCGGCGATGCGACAATCATACCCCTCTGCCCCATACCTATCGGAGATACAAGAGACATAACCCTTGTAGAATAATCATTCTTATCATATTCAAGATCGACTGCTGTTGTCGGATAATAAGGAATCAGGTTATCAAAAAGAGGTCTATCGATATTCTCATTCGGCGGTTCATGGTTTATCGCCTCAACTTTAAGAAGGGCAAAGTATCTCTCGCTCTCCTTGGGAGGCCTTATCTGTCCGGTAACAAGATCACCGGTCCTCAGGTTGAACCTCCTTATCTGTGAAGGAGAGACATATATATCATCAGGCCCCGGGAGATAACTGTAATTTGGGGAACGAAGAAATCCAAATCCGTCAGGGAGGGTCTCGAGCACCCCCTCCCCAAATATCAGGCCCGTCTTTTCTGTCTGCGCCTGCAGTATAGCAAAGATAAGGTCCTGTTTCCTGAGGCCGCTCGCGCCGTCGACTTTAAGGTCTTTAGCCATTTTAGTCAGTTCGTCAATTGTCTTCTCATTGAGCGTGGTGATATTCATACCATGTTCACTTGTTTTACTTTTACCAGTCATTAGATTATTTTTTCCCCTTTTTGATTATTAATTAGAAGTTATTAGAAAATACGCCGTAAGCTTTAATTGATGGCGTCGTAAAAAATCCGATCTACTGTGTTGCAGCGCATTTTGAAATCCTCGACATACCATATGTATTGTCTCGCCT
>CAXMSH010000152.1:0-3949 GCA_964195875.1 Thermodesulfovibrionia bacterium | reverse complement strand
CGCGCCTCTTTCATCCACCGGGCGCACCGGTTAGCATCCAAAGGTATCCCAACGGGTGAGAGTCCCAGTTTAATGCACAGCCTCATACCCTGAGCAAGCTCCGGCACACAGCCTATCCCCAGAGCCCCAACACTCTTATGTTCGGATTTAAGTTTCCTGAATAGCGTTTCAAAATCCATGGTAACAGAGATGTACGGGTGGATACCGTATTTTTTAAGCAGAAGACTCCCGATATTGATAAAACATTCCTTTGTGCAGTTCCTGCAGATCGCCTCGATATCCCCTGAGACAGAGCGGCAGTCAGGCCTGAAATCCCGCAGGCAGTGGGCGATCAGCGCGAACCTGTATTTACTCTGCCTGAACGCCTCTTTATATATCCTGTTAACCAGCTCTATCTCGATCATATAGAGATGGTATTGCTCCCGCTTTGTCCTCAGGATGCTGTCAAACCTCTGCCTTAGAGGCATGGTCTTAAGATGTTCTTTAACTCCTGTCGTATAGATGGGAAGGGTTTCCCTTAAGGTCTTTCTTACGAACGAGATGAGAGGCTTATCAACGCCTCTTGCCAGGAAACGGCTTTTGAAAGGCCTGTTACTGCCGGCCCTCTGTATCTTATGGAGCAGATTCTTCTCATCAGGGCATCGCTTCAGGAATAAATCAGTCAGATCCCTGATCGTGCTGTAATACCGGTCAGTTTCGTTTCCGCCGCCATATAGGGAGTAGGTCTTTCCCTTAAAAGGAGGGGTTTTTTGCTGCTGGACCATGATTTCATTATATCAGAGACATCCTGATAACTTTTTCCGGCTGGTAAAAGATATACCTGAGGGGCCAGTATAGACCAGGTTGCTTATCAAATAAGCACAAGTACCCGGAGTACAATTAAGCATCCAATCATATTATTTAATAATATAAATCTCATCAACAGCGTCTCTGAACCATGGGGGTCTCTGAAACACAACATACAACAGGATAATCCCGAGAATCGGTATCGGAATAACCACATCCAGGATTCCTAAGATAGACAAAGCTATGATTATTTTTGTTCTGGTGGCCATACAGATACCTCCCCATATATAACTTTGTAAAAAACGAGGCAGAGAGAAAAGAAATGATAATATTATTATATAATTTATTATGACCATTCCGCTCTTTCCTGAATTCAAGGATGTCGTCCTGACCATGAAGGATGATATAAGACAGTTTTTATCCCGATATCAGATGGAGGCCTCTGAATATACCTTCACAAATATATTTGCTTTCAAGGAAACGTATGACTTTAAAGTATCCATTCTCAATGACACCCTTTTAATTCTTAAGAGCAAAACGCCCATCTCATTTTTTTGTCCCGTTGGTGCTTCACCCGATTTAGAGAGCCTTTTTGATTATCTGAAAAGAGAAGTGAGCGAGCCTTGTCTGGAGAGGGTCCCGGAGAGTTTTATAAATAAATATCTTAAAGATGATGAAAAATACCTGGCTCTCCCGGTGAGAGACCATTTTGATTATCTCCATGACGTGAAAGAAATGATTGAACTTAAAGGCAGAAGGTTTCACGATAAAAAGAACAAGGTCAACAAATTCAGGAATGAATATACATATGAATATCAAACAATGACGGCTAAACTGGTTGAAGAGTGTATTGAGTTTGAAGATTACTGGTGTGAGGTGAAGGACTGTGAGAAATACTACGGATTGAAAAGAGAGAGATGCGCTATTTTGACTATGCTGAAAAATTTTGACTATCTCAACCTGACAGGCGGCGTAATAAGGATAGCAGGCAAGATAGCGGCATTGACATTTGCTGAAGAATACCTGCCTGATACACTTGTCATCCATGTCGAGAAGGCAAATCCCGATATTCCAGGACTTTATCAGGTGATCAACCAGGAGTTCCTGATGCATGAGGCCGGCAACTGCAAGTTTGTAAACAGGGAACAGGACCTTGGAATTCAGGGGCTGAGAAATGCCAAGTTCTCTTATCATCCTGTGAAGTTCATCAAGAAGTACAGGGTGACGGAGAAGATTAAATGATCAGGGAAGCATTTCCTTCCATCTCCCGCTTCTGAACCGGACAGTCATGGCGATGCCCTGAACGAACATCGAGATGATCATGGCAAGCCAGACGCCTAAGGCGCCATACCCTGCAACAACCGCGAGGATGTAGGCAAGGGGCAGACGGATTATCCAGAGCGCGCTTACAATGACGAACATCGTCCCTTTTGTATCTCCTGCGCCCATGAGGCACCCAGCCAGAATAACGCTGATAGCCATAAACGGCTCTGAGAGCATCGTGATCCTTAGATACCGGACTGTCTCTGCAAGCACATGCTGGTCCTTTGCAAATGGGGAGGATATCTCCTCTGCCCATATGAAGACAGTCAGCGCCAAAAGACTTATTAATGCAACTCCTGAGAGTGATATCTTCCAGCCTATCCTCTCCGCCCTCTCGGGGGCCCCTGCTCCAAGGTTCTGTCCGGTAAGCACAGATGCCGCCATATTAAGGGCGAATACAGGAAGATAGATGATAGCTTCGATCCTCAGGCCGTTCGTAAGCGCTGCCATAGCCGTAATGCTCACATCCTGAAGACGGCTGAGGATGTTATATATGATGATGTTGCCTGTGTTCCACGATATATGTATAAGGGCTATGGGCCAGCTCAAAATAAATAAACGCCTTATCAGATCAGTCGACACACGCCACGTACCTGAAAATATATCCTTCCATCGGCTCTTTCTGAGCAGGAATAAGCATATGACAGTTCCCGCTGACATCGAGACCGCAGTAGCAAGGGCGATGCCCCTGTATCCCATTCCATTGAATGAAAAAAACCCGAAGACCAGAAGAAAATCCAGTGCGACATTGATCAGGCTGACAAAAAACATTGCTATCAGAGAAAGACGCACATCGCCTCCGGCACGGAAGATAGCGTTTGAAAGTATAACGATATAATTCGGCGCGAGGGCAAATACGTAGATGACAAAGAAGTCCACGGCAATTTCCCGGACATTGCCGGAAAACCCGGCAAGCGAAATAATCTGGTCCTTCAGGAAAAGACCGGGAAGCGTCAGCGCAAGCGCGCATGCAACCCCGAAGAGAAGGGACTGCCTTGCCACAGAGAGCGCATCCTGAAACTTGCCGGCGCCGACTGCCCTTGAGAGTATTACCACAATACCGATGCTTATGGCGTCTGCCGCAATAATGATAAAAAAATAGAGCTGGCCGACAAAGCCGACGATGGCCTGTATTTCAGGGCCGAGAAACCCGGCAACATATATGTCGGTTATGCCTACCAGGAAGTTGAAGAACATAACAAGAAGCATGGGCCAGGTCATGAACCAGATGTTCTTCCATGTACCCCCTGTTGTAAGATCTACCGCCGCAGATCGATCTCCCACCAGAACCTCCCTGTTGTTAAGCTATGAAAAGCTTTTGGCCACTGATAAACACGGATAAAACAAGAATTTTTGTAAGTCATTTAATAATCTGCGTAAATCAGAGTAAATCAGCGGCTAACTACCGTTTTTAGGATTAAGATTTATAAAGAAAGAAAAAAGAGATTTATTTCCTTATATATACCAGCTTTAGTATAAGCAGTATCCACGGAACGCTGTGCATGGCAAGATCAAACCAGTCAATCGGCCGTACAAGTCGGCCCTGTACAAGCATTGTGATCTTCTCCACGATATGGGGAGGATTATAGGGGGCAAGGCCGAGCGTCAGGCAGATAATAATGATGATGGCCCATGGCAGTTTAATAATGAACTCTTCCATCGAAGTATCATAACCGCATCAGCCGATACTTTCAAGGATAAATGAAGATTCCCCGCCGCAGCCAGAAGCAGGCGCTTCTAAGCGAGAACGCGGGCATCTCAAATATCCCCTCCCTTGATGGGAGGGGACTAAGGGGAGGGTGAATAATATCTTAAACACCCCCTCCCTATCCCTCCCCCA
>CAXMSH010000151.1:0-3979 GCA_964195875.1 Thermodesulfovibrionia bacterium | reverse complement strand
TGACGTGGAATTTTCACCAATGGACGCGACAAGGACCGATGTCGGATATCTTTGTGAAGTCCTTGAAGCTGTTATAGACGCGGGGGCGGTTACTGTCAATATACCTGATACCGTCGGATACAGCATACCCGATGAGTTCGGAGCACTTATAAAAACTATCCGTGAGAGGGTTAAGAACATTGAGAAAGCGGTAATCTCGGTGCACTGTCATAATGACCTCGGGCTTGCGGCGGCTAACTCGCTTGCAGCAGTCCTTAACGGGGCAGGACAGATAGAGTGTACCATAAATGGTATTGGAGAGCGGGCCGGTAACTGTTCCATGGAAGAGGTTGTTATGGCCTTAAGAACAAGGCGGGATATCTTTAACGCCGATACTAATATTAATACAGAGGAGATAATACGGAGCAGCAGACTTGTCACAAAGGTTACGGGTATGTCTGTTCAGCCGAATAAAGCTATCGTGGGTTCAAACGCCTTTGCTCATGAGTCCGGCATACACCAGGACGGGCTCCTGAAGGAGAAGTCCACATATGAAATTATTTCACCTGAGTCCATAGGCCTACATAAGACCGAGTTTGTTCTGGGTAAGCATTCAGGAAGACATGCTTTCAGGGCAAGGCTTGATGAACTTGGCTATCAGCTCAGCGACGACAAGATAAACAGCGCGTTCGAGCGCTTCAAGAGGCTCGCTGACCAGAAGAAGGATATATACGATGAGGACATCGAGGCGATTGTATCAGAGGAGTTTGTCAGGGTCCCTGAGGTTTATACACTTATCGACCTTAAGGTTTCTTCAGGGATGAGCGAAAAGCCGGAGGCTATGATCAGGCTGAAGATCGGTGAAGATATTGTGGAGAAGACCGAAAACGGTGACGGTCCTGTTGATGCCGTTTATAAGGCGATACGTGCATTAACTGAGACAAAAAGCAGACTTCTCAAGTATGAGGTAAAAGGAATAACAGGAGGGACCGATGCTCTCGGTGAAGTTATTGTAACACTTGAAGAGGACGGCAGGTCTGTCAGCGGTAACGGGGCGGATACTGACATTATCGTAGCGTCAGCAAAGGCGTATATAAATGTGCTGAACAAACTGGCGGCACGAAAGAAATAATATACCATGATAAATCTGGAGGAATGTTGACGATTACCGAGAAGATACTCGCAGCGCATGCGGGCAAAGAAAGTGTTGCTCCGGGGGACCTGATAAAGGCCAGGGTTGACCTGGTTCTTGCAAACGACATTACAGCCCCTATTGCTATAAATGAATTTAAAAAGACAGGCGCAAAGGATGTCTTTAACAGGGACAGGGTTGCCATGATACCTGACCATTTCGCGCCGCAGAAGGATATAAAGGCGGCGGAGCAGTGCAAAATGATGAAGGATTTCTCACGGGAGCACGACCTCAGCCTGTACTTCGAAGTAGGACGGATGGGCATTGAGCATGCGCTTCTGCCGGAGCAGGGGCTTGTTGTGCCCGGTGACCTTATTATAGGCGCTGACAGTCATACATGCACGTATGGCGCGCTCGGAGCCTTTGCGACCGGGGTTGGTTCAACAGATGTTGCTGCTGCCATGGCAACGGGAGAGTGCTGGTTCAAGGTTCCGGAATCAATGAAGTTCGTATATTACGGAGAACTAAGCAGGTGGGTGAGCGGAAAGGACCTTATACTTCATACTATTGGAGATATCGGCGTTGACGGGGCGCTGTACCGGGCGATGGAGTTTGAAGGAGAGACGATCAGATCGCTTCCGCTACATTCCAGGCTTACCATGTGCAACATGGCTATTGAGGCCGGGGGAAAAAACGGGATTATTGTCCCTGACTCCATAACGGAGGAGTATGTTAAGGGCAGGGCAAAGAGGGAATATAAGTTTTACACTTCTGATAAAGATGGCGGATATTCCGAAGTTAAGGAATATGACTGCTCGAAGATCCCTCCTACGGTGGCGTGCCCTTCACTGCCTTCAAACACTCGGCCCGCTGCCGAGCTCTCCCATATCACCGTCGATCAGGTCGTTGTGGGATCATGCACAAACGGCAGGATTGAGGATATGAGAGAAGCCGCGGCGATTATGAGAGGAAAGAAGGTGAGTCCCAACACCCGGATGATAGTGATACCCGCAACACAGCAGATATATCTTCAGGCAGTACGGGAAGGGCTTACGGAAATATTTGTGAATGCAGATGCCGTCTTCTCAACCCCTACCTGCGGACCATGCCTGGGGGGTCATATGGGGATTTTGGCAAAAGGGGAGAGGGCAATAGCGACTACAAACAGAAACTTTGTGGGCAGGATGGGACATCCTGAGAGCGAGGTTTATCTCTCTAATCCTGCTGTTGCCGCCGCGTCAGCTATACTCGGCAGGATAGCGACTCCCGAGGAGGTAGAATGATAATAAAGGGAACTACATGGAAGTTCGGAGACAACATCGATACTGACGCGATAATCCCCGCGCGTTACCTGAATACATCTGACTCGCAGGAACTTGCACGGCATCTTATGGAGGATGCCGACAGGGATTTTCCTGACAAGGTGAAGCCCGGTGACATCATAACCGCTGCGAACAATTTCGGTTGCGGCTCATCAAGGGAGCACGCCCCGATAGCAATAAAGGCAGCCGGTATCCAGGCCGTTATTGCGAAGAGCTTTGCAAGGATATTCTACAGAAACGCCTTTAACATCGGGCTCCCAATATTTGAGTCGGGTGAAGCTCCTGACAGGATAAGAGAAGGTGATGAGATTGAGATTGACGCGGATAACGGGGTCATAAGGAATATCACCAGGGGAGAGGAGTATCCCGCAAACCCGATCCCCCCATTTATGCAGGAGCTGATCTCTGAGGGCGGTCTTATTGAGTGGACAAGGAAGAAGATATTAGCCACGAATTAACACGAATAAGTGAAACTCCCTGTCTTCTAGGCAGGTCTGCGATACATATTTTTTAATGATAATTCGATCTGTATACCCCTCTTTGACAAAGAGGGGTTAGGGTCCCCCTTCTTTGTTTTCACAAAGAAAACAGGGGGACAGGGGAGATTATTGAAAGAAATTATCGTAAAATCCCCCTTCATCCCCCTTTTTCAAAGGGGGAAATATGAAATGAGAATTTTTTTCTGTTATCTTTTCATTAGTGAACATTAGTGCGTATTCGTGGTTAATCTCCTTTGCTCTGTGATATCATTTAAATCAGGTTAGAATAATCCAGATTATTGAACTCAAATTAAATATGGGGGTATAATGGAGCAGAAAGTATTTATTGTAATAAGCAGTGATGTTATGGGTAAGGAAGAAGACATAGGCAAAGTGGTGATCAGAAATTTTTTTGAAACGATAAAGTCGACAAAAGAGACACCTCATACGATATTTTTTCTTAATGCAGGCGTGAAGCTTACGACTTTGGATAAAGAAATTGCAGGTATACTTAAAGATATCGAGTCAATGGGCACTGAAATATATTCATGCGGTACATGCCTGAAGCATTACAACCTCGAAGATAAGATAAAAGTAGGGAACAGGGGTGCTTCAACTCAGGTGGTCGAAGCTCTTAACGATTGCAAAGTTGTGTGGGTATAAGGTATAACGGAAAGGGTTCAAGTGTTTGTTTTCTATGACTTTGAAAGTGCCTTGATAATTTCGCTTGAATCCTATTTAACATTTAATATTGATTGCATGTTTTATATGTGTGTATCCGTGTTTATCTGTGGCCAAAAAGCTTTTTATAGGTTATAAAGATTAATATTGAGAAATTTCAATGTCGAATGAATTGATAATACTGCTGGCCGCCGCCGCCTCCGTGGGGTTTTTCCATACAATCCTCGGGCCTGATCATTATATCCCTTTCATTGCAATGTCCAGATCGGGCAGATGGTCACTCCGCAAAACAACTCTGGTCACCATTATCTGCGGTATTGGCCATGTACTGGGTTCAGTGGCGCTGGGTATAATCGGCATCACTTTCGGGATCGGTGTTTCAAAAC
>CAXMSH010000150.1:0-4000 GCA_964195875.1 Thermodesulfovibrionia bacterium | reverse complement strand
TCTCAAGCCCCAAAATTGAAGAGTAGTAGGTGTTATCAATAACCCGCGTTAATGTTTAGAAGGGTACTTCTCTTTCACTTTTAGAGAGTTCAGCAAAAGGCCAGCCACGATTGTAAAAAGAGCTACTGCTCCGAGTATATACGCCATCCTTGACCATAGTTCTCCGGATAAAATCCTTCTCTGCGCAATTACGATTATCGTACTTATCCAGACACCCCCACCGATATACATGAGGGCCTGCAAGGCTATCAGGCTCCACCGTTCTTTTATCAGAAGGATAAATGGCGCAATAATGTATACGAGGGTTAATAAAAGATTAGAATCTCTAAGGAAGTGGGCCCCTAGCATTAAAGAGGCTATTATTATCATTATTGTTCTTAACGCCATATTTATTATTATACCGGAAGCTTATCCAAAAATGGCAGTTAGCCGCTGATTTACGCAGATTGACGCAGATTTTTCAATGAATTACAGGGAATTCATATATCACCATTTCAGTGAAATATAAACCTGGCATAAGTTTTTGTTCTATCCGCGTTTATCCGTGGCCAAATGTTTATGGATTAATCCACATATTGCTAATTATATAACTCTTTATAATTAATGGTAAAAAGCTATATTGGCTTAAATGTTGAGTCTGCCAGTGAAGATTATTATATAATATCACTTGACATCAACCATATCAAGTGATATTATATAGAAAAACATAAATTGAAGCGTTGGAGATACTGAATAATGACGACAAAGAGTAAGGACTATTATGAAGTACTTGGGGTAAAGAAGGGCGCTGACGCAACAGATATCAAGAAGTCCTACAGGAGACTTGCGCGTAAATTCCATCCTGATGTAAATCCGGGGGATAAAAACTCTGAGCAGAAATTCAAGGATTTAAATGAGGCTTATGAGGTCCTTGGTGATAAAAAGAAGAGGGAGCGGTATGATCAGTTCGGAGCTGAAGGATTTGAAGGTGTCCACGGGTTTGACGGTTTTGGAGCCGGGGGATACAGCGGAGGTTTTAGTGGATCGGAAGATATCTTTTCTGACCTCTTTGGCGGGTTTCAGCAGGGTATCAGGCCTTCAGCAGGTTCGGATATGCTGACCGCTCTTGATATCTCACTCGAGGAGGTATATAGCGGCGCTGCAAAGACGATATCATTCAGGAGAGATGTATCCTGCGGGACTTGCGGAGGCAGTGGTGCTGAGAATTTTCAGTCCTGCTCTAACTGTAAAGGTGCAGGTGTGATAAGGCAGGGGAAGGGGTTCTTTAATATGAACCAGCCGTGCCCTTCATGTGGAGGAAACGGCAGAATCACAACCAAAGTATGCGCAGTGTGCGGCGGCAATGGGAAAATTATGAAGAGTGAGTCTTTAAATGTGAAGATACCTCCCGGAGCCGACACAGGCAGCAGGTTGAAACTGAAGGGCAAGGGCGGTGCGGGTTCTCACGGCGGCCCAACCGGCAACCTTTACATTGAATTGACCGTCAGGCCTCACCCGGTATTTGAGAGGAGAAAAAAAGATATATATGTAGATGTCTCTGTTACCATCAGTGAAGCGGTTCTTGGCGGAAAGGTGCAGGTCCCTACACTTGACGGCAATGTTTCGATGACACTTCCCCCGGGGACCGACAGCGGTAAGAAGTTTAAACTTAAGGGGAGAGGGATTCCCGGTAAAGGAGCCGGAATCAAGGGTGACGAGTACGCGGTTATTAAGATAATTGTTCCTAAAGATATCACCGACTCTGCCAGAGAGGCATTGAAAGAGGTTGAGAAGGCATACGATGTAAGGAGTAAATAGTATGGATGACAGCAGGAGACCATTATTTATGATCGGAGTTGTATGTGAGATGTTCCACATACATCCGCAGACACTCAGATTGTACGAGAGGGAGGGGCTTATATGCCCTAACAGGGTTGGCGGTTCAAGGCGCTACTCAGCAGAGGATATTGAACGCATCAGGGTAATACTTAACCTGACAAAGGAACTGGGCGTCAACAGGGCAGGCGTGGATATTATACTAAGGATGAGGAACAGGATTGAAGCGCTTCACAGGGAGATGGGCGAGATGATGGACTGCCTTGAGACTGGTACTAGGAACCGCTTCAAGAAGAGGATTATAGAGATATTTGAGGAAGAAGAATAATTTAGCTGATCAAACGCTAAACAACTGGAACCACAGAGGGCGCAGAGAATAAACTCTGTGTTCTCCAGGCGAACCAGCCTGCTCGTCTTGATTCGACGAAGCGGATCGGCAGGCAAAGATGAAATGATTTTAGAAATAAAAGCAGTAGAAACAATGAATAAAATATATGAAGCTCAATTATTAACCTAGTGTCATGTCAAGTGTCATTCCGGCTTGTCCGGAATCAAAGAGGAATAGGATTTCTGCGATATAGAGAGACTAAAATACGGTATAAAACGGTTAATAATTCAGGAGGCCACAGAGGGGAGGGTAATATTCTTCTTAACTTGTTGATTTTTAATATTTTCTCTGTGCATTCTGTGGTTAAGTTTTGTAGGAGGTATATATGAGAACAGATAAATTTACAGTAAAGAGCCAGGAGGCGATCCAGAAGGCACACCAGCTTGCGGAAGAGAAGGGTAACCAGCAGGTTGATGTTGAACACCTTCTTTATGTCCTGCTGGAGGACGGCATAGCGCTTGAGATTATCAGGATGCTCGGGGTGGATATAAAGACTCTCAGTAAGGAGATTGAGGCAGGAATCGGGAAGATGCCCAAGGTGCTTGGTTCTACCCCTGTCGGACAGCTTTATGTAACGCAGGAATTAAAGAATGTTTTTGAGAAAGCGCTTTCAGAGGCTGAACACCTTAAGGACGATTATGTCAGTTTAGAGCACATCCTGCTGGGGATGGTCAAGACGAATAGCAAAGCTGAAAAGATCCTTAAAGGTGCAGGTGTGAGTGTTGACGGTGTCCTGGAGAAGATGCGCGAGATAAGGGGTTCGCAGAGAGTTACTGACCAGACACCCGAGGACAAGTATCAGGCCCTTAAGAAATATGCAAAGGACCTTACAGAGCTTGCCCGAAAGGGAAAGTTGGACCCCGTGATCGGCAGGGATGAGGAGATACGAAGGATTATACAGGTACTATCAAGAAGGACGAAGAACAATCCTGTTCTTATAGGTGAACCCGGTGTTGGAAAGACAGCGGCTGTAGAAGGTCTTGCGCAGAGGATAACCTCCGGAGACGTACCCTCCACACTTAAAGATAAGAGGGTGGTTTCACTTGACATGGGGGCCCTGGTGGCGGGAGCGAAATACAGGGGTGAGTTTGAAGACAGGCTGAAGGCTGTCCTGAAGGAGATAGAGGAGGCGCAGGGTAAAGTTATCCTCTTTATTGACGAGCTTCATACGGTGGTCGGAGCCGGTGCCGCGGAGGGGGCTATTGACGCGTCCAACATGCTTAAGCCGGCGCTCGCAAGAGGAGATCTGAGGTGTGTAGGCGCTACCACTCTCAATGAGTACAGGAAGTATATCGAGAAGGACCCTGCCCTTGAGAGGAGGTTCCAGCCTGTTTACCTGCAGGAACCGAATGTAGATGATACGATATCGATACTGAGGGGATTAAAGGAGAGGTATGAGGTACATCATGGAGTGAGGATAAAGGACTCGGCGCTTGTGTCAGCGGCGGTCCTGAGCAATAGGTATATTTCCGACAGGTTTCTCCCTGACAAGGCTATTGATCTGATGGATGAGGCCGCGTCTGGTCTCAAGATGGAGATAGAGAGCATGCCCGTGGAACTTGATGAGCTTGAGAGAAAACTCAGGCAGTATGAGATAGAGAAGCAGGCTGTGATGAAGGAGAAGGATAAGGCCTCAAAGAAGAGGCTTGAGGCCATTAATAAGGAGATTTCCGGTCTTACCGAAAAACGGAATGACCTGAGATCCCGGTGGTTAAGGGAAAAAGAGGTTATAGGCAGGATAAGCGGTATCAAGGAGGAACTTGAACGCACAAAGATAGAGACGGAGAAGGCAGAGAG
>CAXMSH010000149.1:0-4031 GCA_964195875.1 Thermodesulfovibrionia bacterium | reverse complement strand
CCGATTGGGGTAGTGGTAGACCCTCATAAAAAGAGGGCGTATGTGGCTAATCATGATGATATCTCTATTGCAATTATCGATACCGAAAGCAACAAGGTAATTGATACAATAAAACTTACTCTTACTCCCGAGAGCCCTTATTCCGGTGCTCCATGGGGTTTGCTGCTGTATTAACAAAATGTCCTGACAGGATTAACAATAGAAACAGGATTTTCTTATTCTTTTTTTAGATTTATCCTGAGCATCATGTATATCCTGTCTAATATTTGGTTTGTTATGAATAACGAGGTGAAATTGCGCAAAAAAATAACGGTAGTCGGTGCAGGAAATGTCGGAACTACAACAGCCCAGCTTATAGCGGAAAGGGATCTGGCGGATGTTGTGCTTATAGATATTATCGAGGGGATTCCCCAGGGGAAGGCCCTTGATATACAGGAGGCCTGTCCTCTCTGGAGATCTTCTTCCAGGGTTACAGGTACAAACAGCTACGATGATACCGCCGCTTCGGATATTGTGGTTATTACCGCCGGTCTTGCGAGAAAGCCGGGAATGAGCAGGGATGATCTGCTGAAGGCAAACGCGAAGATCGTAAAGAAGGTGGCAGAAGAGATCGCAGGGACATCCCCTGAAGCGGTCATAATTGTCGTTACAAACCCGATGGATGTTATGGCTCAGCTTACTCAAAAGGTTACAGGTTTTCCTCACAACAGGGTAATCGGTATGGGTGGGGTCCTGGATTCTACAAGGATGAGGACATTTATTGCTCTGGAAACCGGGGTTCCTCCGGAAGACATTCAGACGATGGTTTTAGGGGGGCATGGGGATCAGATGGTGCCGATATCGGGTCTTACAACTATTAAAGGAAAAAAGATAACCGGGCTCATACCTGAGCAGAAAGTTAAGGCAATTATTGAAAGGACAAAAAACGGCGGCGCTGAGATTGTCGGATTATTAAAGACGGGAAGCGCGTACTATGCTCCCGCGGCTTCGGTTGTTGAGATGGTAGAGGCTATTTTTCATGGTAAAGGGGACCCGCTTCCCTGCTCGGTTTATCTTGACGGTGAGTACGGGATAAAGGGGGTTTATCTGGGAGTGCCGGTATTACTCGCTCCAAAAGGCCTGGAAAAGATTGTAGAGCTTGCCCTTGGCGAAGAAGAGAAGAAGGCGCTCTCTGTCTCTGCAGAGTCGGTCAGAGGGCTTATGAGCACATTGGGGATCTAGCGGCAAATTTTCAGGGACACAGAGTAAAAATATATTATTAAGCAGTTGAAACTTTACCTCAGCTGAAGGAGTTATGTATGGACAAAAAACTTGAACAGACGCTTGTATTTATTAAACCGGACGCGCTTAAGAATTCCTTGACAGGCTACGTGATTTCTCAACTTTCACAATTTCATACCGGCTTAATATTTGCCGGATTAAAAGTAGTCCATGTCAGTTCAATCCTTGCCGAGGAACACTATGCCGAACATAAGGGAAAGGTGTTTTATCCATCACTGCTGGAGTACATATCCGGGCGGCTCCACTATCCTGATGAGCCGTCGCAACAGCGAGTGATCGCTATTGTGTATCAGGGTCCGGATGCCGTAAAGAAGATCAGGGACATTGCGGGACCCACAAATCCTCATGTTGCGCGTGATGAAAACCCAGGGTGTATCCGTTCACTGGGCACATTGGTTCCTCTGAAAGATCCTGATGGAAAAGAGATCGGCGAACGCATGGATAATATCATCCATGCGTCAGCAACCGACAGTGAAGCGGAACGTGAGATCAAGCTGTGGTTCAGGCCGGAAGACATCCCCCCTCATATGCGCCCCTATCCAACTAAAGTAAACGATGTTTTTTATTATTACGGGGATAGCAGACTGTTCTTGAGCCATGAGCTCGGAAGCAGGTGCTTTCTCGCGCCGGGCAACACGGCTTGGAAATCTGATATTGAGGCATTATCCCTGTTGTCACAGGGAAAGGAAGCGCCCTCTTCTCTTGAGGCGGTGGTTGCCAAATATCTTATAAATGAGAAGCAGGAAGACGATCAGGCTTAATCAGCCACGAATGAACACAAATAACAAAACAAAGACTTCTCTGACAGGATTAACAGGATTTATTTTAATTCTTTTTTCAGTAGTGTCCGGTTAAAAAATGATTAAATATCCAATGGTTGTCATTCCCGCTTGTCGGGAATCGTCTTTTTTATAAGTTTGAGGAAAGATTCCGGATACCCAAAGGGCACAGGCAAGCCGGAATGACACTTACTATTTATAAAGCATTTATTCATAACAGGGTAAATCATTAATGCATGCATAAGATTTACCGGACACTAATGTTCTTTTTTATCAAAAAAATTCTCGATGCTATGATCTGCTCCTTTTTTTATCCTGAATATCCCGTACATCCTGTCTAAGGGCTCATCCTGTGATAATAAAATGAATATACTCTTTATAGGGCATTCTCTGATAGAGTTCTTTGACTGGCAGAAGAGGTTCCCTGCTCATAGAGTTGCGAATCTCGGGGCGGCAGGTGAGATGGTCGAGGGTCTCCTGAGGAGAATCGGGAGTATAACCGGAAAGCATGATACCGCCGACCTTATCTTTATCATGTCCGGTCTTAATGATGTCGCGATGGAGGAGTTCGACTTCCTCGATTCATACAGAGAGATAATAATAAGGTTAAGAACCGCGTATCCTAACGCACGGATATACATCCATAGTCTTCTGCCGACCTCTGTTGATTTTATCAGCAACACATCAATTTGGGATGTTAATGGTTCACTGAAAGAACTCGCCGGAGAAATGGGAATAGAATACATTGATATATACCGGGACTTTATCCATGAGGACGGCAGGGTGATCAGGGAGTATCTGCTCCCTGACGGCGTTCATCTCAGTGATAAGGGGTATGAGGTATGGTCAGGTGCGCTGGAAGAGGTAGTTAAACGGTACTCCTGAATAATGGTTTTTTACTAAAAAATACTAGCTAATAGATAAATGATAACACCTACAAGTCAATAATTATGAAGTCTATAAAAGCTGATGATTAACGATAGAAACAAAGCATAACCAAAAACTCAGCGGCGCGGTTTACCGCTTCCGCTGGATTGATTTGTTAGGTGTTCTTATAAATGTAAATATTCAAGCCTGACCCCAAATTTTCACGAACTCGATAATGTTATATTTCCACTTAACAATTTGTTATTTATTGCGTGCCGCCAGGTGCGCGTGTTGTTGTGCTGGCTAATCCGGCGGTCAACGTAAAGCGCATAGCCTCTTCCATACTCATATCCAGGGGGCGGACTGCGCTGCGAGGTGTCAGAACCGTATAACCGCCAATCATGTAACTCAACGGCAAATAAACCAGGATACTGCCTTCATCCTGAAAGTCTTTTGGCATACGTTCCGGAATTGCCTGCGTAACATACCCGATGACCTTCATGCCTGTATCCCCAATCGTTACCGCAACCACCTGCTCGAAATCCTTTTTGGAAGTCGGGTAGAAATAGTCGAAAAAGTCGCGGATTGCCCGATACACCGTATTGATCAACGGCATGCGGTAAAGGAGCTGTTCTCCCTTGGCAAACAACCGTTGAACAACATAGGCATGCATCAGAAGTCCCACCACGAATACCATTACCAGACTGGCTATCAGACCCATGCCGGGCCAGTACAGGGTTTCCGGAAGTATCCTCAAGATCATCCCGCTAAGCAATGACTCCGCCGATACCGCAAACCAGTAGAGTAGATAAAGAGTAAGTACCAGTGGCAGGATGGTCACCAACCCGGTCAAAATGTTTCTGCTTATGAATCTCACCATATTGACCTCCTATGTTTACACGTTAATATTCATATCGCGTACAATATGGTCTTTTCGGCAAAAAAAACCTTGTGAACACTGATAAATCTGCTTTCTAGTTTCAGTATATCACAAGTGCGGATAACCGAAAGGAGTCAACAAAATAGGGGTTGTTGGTAACACCTACAACTAAATGATTTCAGGATTCACAAAAATTGACGATTTACGGTTGAAAGAAAGAATAA
>CAXMSH010000148.1:0-4039 GCA_964195875.1 Thermodesulfovibrionia bacterium | reverse complement strand
ACGGTCAGATTTTGAATATAGTAAATATTTTTAAAGCAGAGGTTGAAGAGAACGAGGCTCCCGGTATAGGCTTCTATGTTTTGCAGCATCTCAATTCCCAAGAATTCATCTCCTGTCTTGCCAGTTCATTCAGAATGATGGACAGAGAGTCGACAGCAGATGCCCTGCTCCTATGCGAGTATTACGGTCCGAAGATCGTGTCACAAATAATTGAAGCTCTCATAGAGGAGGAGACACAAAGGAACAGAAAGTTTCTCATAGGCCTCATATCCCACCTTGGTGACGGGGCTTACCCCGAACTGGTAAAACATCTTAGTGACAGCAGATGGTTTGTGAAAAGGAACATGCTCTACATGCTTGGCAAATGCGCCAATAAAGAAATAATGGAAGTTGTCAAGCCATATGCTCATCATGAAAATCCGAAAGTTAGTTTCCAGGCGATCAAAATTCTGCTGAATGTCGGAGATGGTTATGCCATTGCTGTGCTCAGAGATCTATTGAAGTCAAAGAATAGAGAAAGTGTTGTGCAGGCCATTGAGCTTTCAGGTTTATTCAAGGTTAAGGAGATCGTTCCTGATTTAGTCTTTATGTTAAAGAAAAAGACAAAGACCGGAGCTGACATCAGCAATAAGATCCCAATTGTAAAAGCCCTTGGAAAGATCGGGGGTTCACAGGCCCTGGATGCAATGAGGGGGCTTCTTGCAGCCAAAAGTCTACTCTTTAAGTCAAGGCTCCAGAAACTAAAGGAAGAAATTCACTTAACGCTTGAGAATTGTCCGGCTGAGGATGTTAGGGACATGTTGAAAAACGATTAATGTTATGCGTGTAGAAAGGTAAGCATATGGAGTTAAGAAGAGAATTTATCTCGACATTAAACACCGCCATATCAAACTGCTCGCTTTATTCAAGTGAGCATGAAAACGTAGAGGAATCTGCAGAAAGAGTCTTTTCCGTGCTCGACAAATTTCCGGAAGAGATGCTTGAAATAATGCTCATAGGGGATGACCTGGTAGTAAACAGAGCCCCCGTAAAGGACGCCGGGCTGCACGGGAGAAATTTTGTAAAACGGCTTAAGAGAAAAGGGATTTCCCGCGTTGAATTTCTGAATGGTGTGGTCCCTTCCGAAATCAGAGAGTTTATTGTCAATATCTCTCAAACCGATACTGGAGTGAAGAAATTGCCTCATATCAGGACAGGTGTTACCGGGGTAAGATTAGGCATGCCCGATACGGATACCGAGATTGAACTGGATGACCTGCCAGAGTTTAACTCAGAGCAGTCTGATAAAGTCAAGGATATCTATAGTGACATTTCTCATTTCAAGAGGCTTGGAACAATCGGACTTGATGACATTGTGATTAACTTTATCTCGACTTTCAAGAAAGAGGCTAACTTACTGAAACTGTTGAGCCCGGTTAAGTCATATAGTGAATACACGTATACACACGCAACAAACGTATCGGTTCTTTCGATGTTTCAGGCCGAGTTGCTTGGTATCAAGGGGAAGTTGCTTTATGATATCGGTATCGCGGCATTACTCCACGATATCGGCAAGCTATTTATTTCAAACGAGATTCTTGACAAAAAAGGGTCTCTTGATGAGATAGAATTTTCAGAAATGACCCGGCACACGTTATTAGGGGCAAAACACCTTATACAGATTGAAGGCATTACACGGCTCGCCCCTATTATTGCTTTGGAACACCACAGAAAGTATGATGGAACGGGTTATCCCGCAAGTAATGGTAACGGCAGAAGCCAGCATATATTCAGCCAGATTGTCGCCATATCTGATTTTTTCGATGCAATGAGGAGCTGGAGACCATACAGGGATAGTTGGCAGGCAAAGGATATAATCACCATTATGAAGAGGCACTCTGGTACGGATTTTAATCCTTTTCTGCTTGATAATTTTATTAGCATATTGCATACAGCGCTTTCCCAATAAGAAGAGCATAGATAATGGAACTGTTTAATATTAACATAGCAACTTTAATTGTTTTGACGGCTGTAATCATAACAATAGCATTCATTATAGCTGTTGCTTTCAACATTGGCAGGACACTGGAGAGTAAAAAGTCACAGCTCAAACAGAAAGGGGACAATAAAAGGCGAATCAGTGCCATGGATATTGCTTACGAAGATGCATTGGGCGCCAACAACTTTGAAATAAGAAAATTAAATGAACTTAACGAACGTTATCTTAATTTTACTGAACATCTCTCTGATGTGGTAAAACGACTGTATTCTTCTCTCAGTTCAAAAGAAATATCATCCATTGTTATTAGCCTGGTAAAAGATATAATCAATACTGAAACAATAGAGATGTATATCTTTGATCCACAGGAAAAACTTTTGAAGAAGGTAAATGAATTTGTCAAAACTACGGATGGAAAAACCTCATATAAACTGGGAGAGGGGCTGATCGGGAGCGCTGCCCAGGACAATATTATAAAGATAAAAGGTGTTACTTTTTTTGAGAACAATTTACATGATTATGGTAAAGACACGGAAAAGTTCTGGATAGTCTCTCCAGTTCATTTTAATAACCGTCTGATCGGTGTTTTAGGTATCGGAAAGGTCAAGAACCCAACCGGCAATGAACGAAACCTTATAAGAATAATTTGCGATATCGCGGGTGTGACTCTGGCCAACCAGTCATACTTGCGAGAGTGGAAGCATGGTTCAATGAAAGACTCATTGACCGGACTTTACAACAGGCGTTATTTCTCCCATATGGTCATGACGTATCTGGAGAAATCTATTAAGGAAGACTTCCCTATTCAAATATGCTTATTCGATATCGACCACTTTAAAAACTATAATGATATGAATGGTCACCAGGAAGGCGACTGTCTTTTAAAGGAAATCAGCATTCTGTTAACCAGTTTATCACGTAAATCGACAGTTCTTGCGCGGTATGGAGGCGAAGAGTTCATTGTTATGCTGCCCGATATATCAAAAGAGGATGCCTTTATCTATGCCGAACGTGTAAAGGAAGAAGTAGCCGGTTATCCATTCGCACACAAAGAGAAACAACCCCTTGGATTTGTTTCAGTTAGTGGAGGTGTAGCGAGTTTTCCAGGAGATTCAGGTTCAATTGAAAAGGTGATTGAACTGGCTGACAAAGCACTTTACAAAGCTAAAGAAGCGGGAAGAAACCGCATGATAAAGCATGAATCGTCCAAAAAACTTATCAACATATAATTATAGGATTTGGCCCGGATAAATCCCGGGTTGAACAAAGCTGAACATTACATTTAATAAGGAGAAAACTGTATGGTAAAAAATGAAGTCAAACGCTATAGAACCGACACTATAAAGAGAGGGAGAGTTATTTATTCAAACGATATCAGTATAAAAAAGATAAGCGATAGCGAGATGTCCCTTGAAACCTCACTACGCATAAATACTAATAGTGTTCATAAAATTGAGTTAGTTAACAAAAACAATGAAAAGATAAAACTGACAGGTGAGGCAATCTCGTCTCTTTTAAGAAGAACTCAAAGGAAAGATGGTGATAATGTTCCTATTTATGAGGTTGGTATAAAATTCATTGAATTAAGCGATGTTGAAAAACGATTTTTGGATAAACTTAAAAGCGAGCATGCTAATAAGTAATCAAGTTAATAACAAATAGTCTTTTATGACAAATCATTTGAGGAGGGTTGAGACATGAAAACTATGATGCAAAGGTTTTCGGAGAGACTTGATAAAGAACTTAAAGCAGAGCTGATCTTAAATGGTCATAGATGTGATGTGACTATAGAGAATTTTGCTGAAGATGGTATTAAAGTTATTACCGAACCTAAAAATACTGCCATAGATATTTCATCTGACGAAACAATTTATTTGGAGTTTGAAATACCATCAGGGGAAGTATTGAGTCTGGATTGTAAAGTAAAATGGTCGAGCAAACGTTCATCTGACAGTTTAATAGAAGATATAGGTTTAGAGATTACTGAGAAATCTCCAGTTTTCACTTGCCGCCAAGGGGCGGTATGGAAATACTACATCAACATAACCAAGTGGCATATCT
>CAXMSH010000147.1:0-4048 GCA_964195875.1 Thermodesulfovibrionia bacterium | reverse complement strand
ATCTGCACTTCATTTTAGAATAATTTTAGAACAATTTTAGAACAGAAAAAATGGGATTTTCAAAACGGTTGGAACCTACTGATATTAAAGATAAAAATGGAGCCGATGGGGAGAGTCGAACTCCCGACCTACTGATTACGAATCAGTTGCTCTACCACTGAGCTACATCGGCGATTTATATAATTTACATTAATTACTTATTATTTTCTCTGAATTCGTGTTCATTATATTGAGGGGCAAAGTCACAGAGGCACAAAGGGTCAAAGGTACAAAAGGCAAAAGCTAAGGTTAAGGCTCAACAGCGCAAAGGGGCAATAACTCAATAACTTAATGACTCAATAACCCATGTCCCATTACCTATCACCGTTACAGTATAAAACCTATCCCAGACGCTGAATGAATTCCTGAAGCTGTTTTTTAAGTCTTTCAGGCAGACGATCGCCAAAGGAGGAGAAATGCTGTTCGATATCGGGTATCTCAGCCTTCCAGGCAGCGGTGTCTATACGCAGGAGCTCTTTCAGTTCATCGGCGGATAAGTCAAGGCCGCCTGCATCAAGGTCACCCTCTTTAGGCAGCAAACCTATAGGCGTTTCTTCAGCACCCACCTTTCCGTCAATACGCTCGCACATCCACTTAAGTACACGGCTGTTGTCGCTGAATCCAGGCCAGAGGAATTTTCCGTCATCACTCTTTCTGAACCAGTTTACATAAAAACATTTGGGTGCCTTGTCTCCCAGTTTATCACCCATATCAAACCAGTGCTGGAAGTAGTCCCCCATGTTATAGCCGCAGAACGGTTTCATGGCAAAGGGGTCGCGCCTCAGGTTTCCTACGGACCCTATATTAGCCGCGGTTGTTTCAGAGGCAGCGGTGGAACCGAGAAATACACCGTGGTCCCAGCTAAGCGCCTCAGAGACCAGAGGGACAACATTGCTGCGCCGGCCTCCGAATATAAAGATATCGATGGGAACGCCTTCCGGCTTTTCCCAGTCCTCACAGATTACCGGGCATTGTGACGCCGGAGCGGTAAAGCGCGCATTCGGATGGGCCGCGTCAGTGGAACTCTTCGGCGTCCAGTCATTACCTTTCCAGTCAATGGCATGTTCAGGCGGTTCGCCGTCCATTCCTTCCCACCAGACTTCACCTTCGTCGGTAAGGGCGCAGTTGGTGAAGAGCACATTCTCCTTTAGAGTATCCATGGCCATCGGGTTTGTCTCGTATGATGTCCCGGGGGCTACGCCAAAGAAACCGGCTTCAGGATTAATGGCATAAAGGCGTCCATCAGCGCCTATCTTCATCCAGGCTATGTCGTCACCCACACATTCACACTTCCATCCGGCAATAGAAGGCTGCATCATCGCCAGGTTGGTCTTTCCGCAGGCTGAGGGAAACGCGGCGGCGATATGGTATCTCTTGCCCTCAGGGCTGGTGAGGCGGAGGATGAGCATATGCTCGGCCATCCAGCCTTCACGTCTTGCCATGGCAGAGGCGATGCGGAGGGCAAGGCATTTTTTCCCGAGCAGGGCGTTGCCGCCGTACCCGGAGCCGTAAGACCAGATCAGGTTCTCTTCGGGGAAATGACTGATATATTTTTTCTCTATCGGGGCGCACGGCCATTTCGAATCTTCCTGTCCCTCGGCAAGAGGGGCGCCGATTGAATGCAGACACGGGATGAAGTCTCCGTCTGTCCCGAGCAGTTCGAGAACCCTGTCACTCACACGGGTCATGATATGCATATTGATGACAACATAAGGACTGTCGGAAATTTCAATTCCTATATGAGATATCGGGGAACCGATCGGACCCATTGAGAAAGGGATTACATACATCGTGCGGCCCTTCATACAGCCCTGATACAGGTCCAGCATCGTCTTTTTCAGTTCGGCGGGGGCCTTCCAGTTGTTCGTGGGCCCTGCATCATCCTGCGAAGTCGTGCTTATATATGTGTTGTCTTCAACACGGGCCACATCGCTCGGATCGGATCTGAAGAGAAAACTGTTCGGACGTTTCTTGAGCGGTATTGCGATACCGGCTTCAACAAGCTTTTTAACCATCAGATCATATTCTTCTTTAGATCCGTTACATACATAAATATCGTCAGGCTGACATAAATCAGAGACTTCCTTTATCCATTTGCTGAGCTTTTCATTCTTCACGGTAATGTTCATGTATTTCTCCTATTATTGGTTATATCTCTTTCTTCAGAAATCCTGCGATTATTGATGGTGCCGGAAAAAGAAAGAGACGGGTTTACCCTTACCTCAGGTTATATATAATTAAGGATTATACTATTTATTATATAAAAAATCTATAATATACGATTGATCATGTTGTAAGAGAGACGGTCAGAATGTTATTATTTTTACTTAATTCTAAAGCTTTTTGAAAGGTTAATTATATTTTGGATGCGTCTTTAATTAAACAGATAATTATCTCGGCACCGGCAATACTTTTTGCCATAACGTTCCACGAGGTCTCTCACGGATATGTGGCGAACAGGCTGGGAGACCCTACGGCAAAGTTTATGGGCAGGCTCACTCTCAACCCTATTGCGCACATAGATCCTGTAGGAACGGTCTTAATGCCTATCATGCTTCTGATAATGACGGGTGGGCAGGTCATGTTCGGATACGCAAAGCCTGTCCCCATTAACCCGGCAAACTTCAGGGACCCCAGGAGGGATATGGCGATCTCTGCCGCTGCGGGCCCTCTCTCAAATATCTTCCTGGCGATAGTGAGCGTCGTTATGATAAAGCTCATAATAATTCCCCTGTATGTACTGTTCGGGGTCTCGGGTGCTGTTATCTTTGAACCTCTAAAGACGATGTTTGTGGCGAGTGTATATTTTAATGTTATCCTCGCGGTATTCAACATGATACCCATACCCCCGCTTGACGGAGGGAGGGTTCTCGTAGGGCTTCTTCCGCATAAACAGGCGATGGCATATAGCAGGATTGAGCCCTTTGGGTTTATAATACTCATTATACTTATCATGACCGGTATCGCATGGTCCTTTATTATGCCGATTGTGAACCTGTTTTTATCCATACTGTTTTAAAAAGGGAGCCCAATGTCTGTTAAAAAGAGAGTGCTTAGCGGGATGCAGCCGAGCGGGAAGATGCATATCGGGAACCTTGTGGGCGCACTGAATAACTGGGTGAGGCTTCAGGACCAGTATGAATGCTTCTATTTTGTTGCCGATTGGCACTCCCTGACATCTCAGTATGCCGATACGTCCGGGATAAAAGATTATGTGATTGACATTCTCGTTAACTGGCTGGCTGCCGGGCTTGATCCTGAGAAGTCCACCATATTTATCCAATCGCGAGTGCCTGAGCATGCGGAACTGCATCTCATGCTCTCCATGATCACTCCTCTGGGATGGCTTGAAAGGGTACCGTCTTATAAGGAGAAGCAGCTTGAGGTAAAGGATAAGGACCTTAATACCTACGGTTTTCTCGGTTATCCTCTGCTTCAGTCCGCTGATATCCTTATGTACAAGGCAAACTTTGTCCCTGTAGGTATTGACCAGATGTCTCATCTTGAGATTACAAGGGAGATCTGCAGGAGGTTTAACAATTTTTATAGGGAGGTATTCCCCGAGCCCGAGGGTCTGCTGACTGAATTTCCAAAGGTGCCGGGTCTTGACGGCAGGAAGATGAGCAAGACATATGATAACTGTATATACCTTTCGGATGAGCCCGGAGAAGTTGAGAAGAAGATAAAGACGATGACAACAGATACCCAGAGGATAAAGCGTACTGACCCAGGCGATCCTGAACTTTCACCTGTATTTCAACTCCACAAGATATTCTCGACAAAGGAGGAGCAGGATGAGATGGCTGAGGGTTGCCGCACTGCTGGCATCGGGTGTCTTGACTGCAAGAAGGTTCTCATCAGGAACATTTTCAAGGTTCTGGAGCCGCTGTGGGAAAGGCGTGAAGGCCTACTGAAGAGGCCGGATACCCTTAAAGATATAATTGAATCAGGCTCAAAAAGGGCCAGGGAAATCGCCTCAATGACAATTACCGAAGTGTTAGAAGCGATT
>CAXMSH010000146.1:0-4070 GCA_964195875.1 Thermodesulfovibrionia bacterium | reverse complement strand
CAGTTCCCTTCAGGGGTTTTACCAGAGAGGCGGGTAACACGCTGTCAGACCTCTCCAGAACCTCACGCAATACACCGGCCTTCTCATCTCCGGTCGCAAGGAAGATAATATGGTCCGCATTGTTTATAACCGGCAGGGTAATGCTTACCCTATCCTTCTTTGATATATCAGGAGGAGTCACTGCGACAGAAAGTCGGACAGCCTCAGATACGGCCATGGTGCCAGGGAATAGAGAGGCGGTGTGTCCGTCATCACCAATCCCCAAAATAACGAGATCAAATCTGGGCGGAAGACCTTTTTCGGTCTTGAAGAAGTATATTATATCATCTTCGTATTTCAAGGCGGCGGATTCAGGAGATACGGTATCAGTAGAGATCGGATGAATATTATAATCCGGGATATTTACGCGGCTGAGAAGTGTCTGTCTGATCATACGGTAATTGCTTTCCATCTCCTCAAAGGAAACGAACCTTTCATCAACAAGGAAGATATGCGTCCTGCACCACAAGTCGTCTCTTTCAGAGACAGCGAGTCTGCGGTAGAGCCCGGCAGGCGTCGTTCCGCCTGAGAGCGCGGCCGTAAAGTACCCCTGCCTGTTTATGGATTTTTCGGATACATGAAGCCATTCTTCTGCGGCGTACTCCGATATCTCATCGATATCTCCAAATATAAGAACCTCTATATTGCCTTTAGTTATCCTGTGTAGGGGTTTGATTAAACTCATACGAATAGGCAACGTTTAACTGATTATCATACCGGCATATCCGACCACATGGTTATAATCCCCGCTGGTCTCTCCTGAAGTCATATATTTGACCAGTTCGGCCCTTTGAGCACCGAGTTTTTTCGCTGCAAAGAGCATTGCTGTAGCAGGGCCAAATCCGCACATGCTTATATTTTCATCTTTAACAACATTGAAAAGTCCTTCAGGATCCAGGGCCAGAACTCTGTCAATAGCCATCCTGTCCAGGGAACGGGCAACAGAGTCCTCCTCATAATGCGTCATATCTGAACTTGCGACTATAGTCACGTCATATCCGGTAGAGTCGATTACATCTGCCAATGATTCTCCCAGTACCCTGCAGGTCTCAAGTGAGTCGATGATCATCGTAACAGGAACAATCCTGGCGTCTGGAGATATCTGTATGATAAAGGGAAGCTGAACCTCGATAGAATGTTCCATCTGATGCGCCAAACTGTTATCCTCAATGAGCCTGCAGTGCTTAAGCAGTTCAGAAGATATTTTCTCGTCTATCTCCAGCTCGCCGGTAGGAACCTCCCACACACCCTGAGACATTATTGATACGGGGCTTCCAAGCCCTGTATGGTTAGGGCTCAGTACGATAAAAGTGCGGGGAATCTCTATCCTTGAGAAAACAGCACCGGCAACAGATCCTGAATACATCAGCCCCGCGTGAGGAGAGATCACACCTATAGCCTTTTGCTTATCATCTATCTTTTCAAGATAACCACTCACTTCATCAGAAAGATCGGAGGGGTTTGATGAGTAAAACTGTCCAGCAACCGCCGGCTTGCGTTTCATCCTGAAATATTAAAAGGCATCACTATCGGAATAAACCTTTTCATGGTCCTTGAATTTTGTGAACTTGTCAATAAAGGATAGATGAATCCTTTTTGTGGGGCCGTTCCTCTGTTTTGCGATATTAAGCTCCGCAACCCCCGGCTCGGCGTTCTTAGCATTGTAGTATTCTCCCCTGTATAGGAAAAGAATCGTGTCTGCGTCCTGCTCTATGGCTCCTGATTCCCTGAGATCAGCGATCATGGGCCTTTTATCCTCCCCTCTCAGCTCACAGCTCCTGTTAAGCTGACTTATGACAATAACAGGGACAGAGAGGTCCTTTGCAAGGGCTTTCAGAGAACGGGATATGTCGGATATAACCTGTTCTCTCTGGGTATAATTGCCGACACCGCTCATAAGCTGCAGGTAGTCGATAATAATTAATTTCAGTCCGTGCTCAGCCTTGAGCCTCCTTGACTTTGCCTTTATATCAAGGACGGAATTGAAAGAATCGTCTATATATATCGATGCTTCAGCAAGCCTGCCGGCGGCATTGACAAGTTTTCTGTAATCTTCCTTGCTGTGATAACCCGAGCGTACACTCTTTGAATCAACCTCTGCCTCTGAGCATACCATCCTTAGCGCCAGCTGCTCCTTTGTCATCTCAAGACTGAAGATCGCGACAGGCGACTTCTCTATCCCGGCGTGTGCCGCGATATTAAGTGCAAAAGCGGTCTTCCCCATGCCGGGCCTTGCCCCCACGATCACCAGGTCGCCGGGATGGAAACCGGTAGTTTCAATATCGAGATCAGTGAAACCTGTTGGAAGGCCTGTGATAAGCTCCTTCTTGTTGAAGAGTTTATCCACCAGTTCGATAGTATCTTTCAGAACTTCCCTGACATGGACATATGAGCTCTTTACCATCTTCTCGGTTATGCCGAAGATCTTAGACTCTGCAAGATCGAGAAGCTCACCGATATTATTACCTGAGGCTTCAGGGTCATATCCCATCCTGATAATCTCTGTAGCTGTTGTGATAAGGTTCCTCACGATAGACTTATCCTTAACTATCTTCGAGTGATACTTCACGTTGGCAGATGTTGGGACAAGATTTACAATGGAGCTCAGGTAGCTTGCGCCGCCTATGCTTTCGAGATGCTCTTTACTGCTCAACTGCTCTGTAAGTGTTATGAGATCAATAGGCTCACTCTTTTCATACAGGTCAAGCATTGCGCTGAAAATCTTCCTGTGCGACTCCCTGTAGAAATCATTAGGGGTCATGATCTCCATGGCAGAGGATAGAGACTCGTTCTCAAGGAGTATTGCTCCAAGGACGGCCTGTTCTGCTTCAATATTCTGCGGCGGCAGACGGTCCAGAGCGTTTTCTGAATGGTATTCTTTACGGATGCGTTCAAGCATTAAAAAAGGGACCTCTCAAGGTATTTGGAGTGATATGAAAAACTTTCCGATGATACATTGGGTATCTCGATACACCTGAAACAGGGAAAGTGATGTTATCCTGATTTTTAGAGTACCACAGGAGCTGAATGAAAAATATACATATTTACTCGGGCGGCGTCTCCAGCTTCTTAACCTCCAGTGAGACGTTAGCGGTTACGCCCTGGTTCAGCTTTACCTGAGCAGTGAAATTACCCAGGCGTTTGATCGGTTCTTCAAGGATGATCTTGCGTTTGTCCACTTCTATCCCCTGTTTTAATATTGCTTCAGCAATATGGGTTGAGGTCACGGAACCGAAGAGTTTGTCCTCTTCTCCTGCCTTTGCTTCTATCTCAATCTTAAGGGATGAGATCCTTGTCGCAAGGTCTTCAGATGATTTCTTGATATTATCTGCCTTTACAAGTATCTTCTTCTTCTCGTGTTCAAAAAGCTTTAGATTCTTCGGGCTTGCTTTAAGAGCGAAGTTTTTTGGTATAAGATAATTTCTGCCGTAACCGTTAGCAACAACCACAATATTTCCGACCTCTCCGAGGTTCTTAACGTCTTCTTTCAGTATTACCTTCATTGCACTCTCCTGCTGAATTATTTTAATTCTAACTGTTGAAAATCAAAGATATATATACTATGCAACAAACATGGTCAATGGTGACTGTAAAGCACGAAAATTGGGGTATAATTGACCGGTTCCCAATGAGTTCTCAATATTTCTTGAGGCTGAATCAGTTAAGAATTGTAACAGGATATCCTGATCCTTGTCAATTAGATGGGAATATCTTTCCGGGGTTCAAAATACCCTCAGGGTCAAATACATTCTTGATAGCCTTCATAAGGCTGATGCTCTCTCCGGACAGTTCCATGTCCAGATACGGGGCCTTGGTCAGCCCAATGCCGTGCTCTCCCGAGATGGTGCCGTCAAGACTCAGCGCTGCCTCAAATACATCCTTTACCGCTTCGTTAGCTCTCCTGAATTCTTCTATATTATTTTTATCGGTCATGATATTCACATGTATATTACCGTCTCCCGCATGGCCGAAGTTTACAATCCTCAGGTCATGCCTGATTGCAATGCCCTTTAGAGCCTTGAGCATATCCG
>CAXMSH010000145.1:0-4075 GCA_964195875.1 Thermodesulfovibrionia bacterium | reverse complement strand
AATCTCATCAAAACGGCCGGAGCTGAAGTATATCTCGAGGTTCAGTCTCTCTTTCTTAATAATGGGAAGATATTGGTCAAGCCCGAAGTACGGGACAGTGACGTGGACGGAAGGAGATGTCACTGTCCCGTAACTGCCTCTTTATTAACCGCGTCAGACTTTTTATCTTTTGATTCGGCAGGCTTATTATCCTTTGATGCGTCGGACTTTTTATCCTTTGATATGGCAGACTTCTTATCCTTTAATGCGTCGGTCTTTTTATCCTTTAATTCGTCAGGCTTCTTTTTTGCATCCATAGCCTCTTTTCTCTCTGAAGACGGATAGTCGGTCACATACCAGCCGCTGCCCTTGAGCACAAAGGAGGTATTTGAAATGAGTTTCTTAAGCTTACCGCCGCAAGATTCGCATTTGGTAAGCTGATCATCGCTCATCCTCTGGTTGACATCAAACTGATCACCGCATTTTGAACATTTATACTCGTATATCGGCATAAAAATCACCTCATGAAATTATTTTTTGACTAATCTGTCATTCCGGCTTGACCGGAATCGTTTCCCTGTCTTATAAGAAAGATTCCGGTCAAGCCGGAATGACATAATACAGAATAAAGATAGAGTATTAAGAATCGCTCAATTTAGGTGTTAGCAGATAAAAGCAGACTTATCCCGTTTGCAGGTATATACCACATTATATAATCTGAGCATTCCGTATTCTTTAATTTATCACATCACCCGGCTACTTGACAAGCAGTCGATGCTGTGCTACAAAGAGAATATGTGGGAATACACTGAAAAAGTCAGGGAACTGTTTCTGCACCCTAAAAACGTGGGTGAGGTAAAAGACGCCGATGCCGCTGGTGAAATAGGAAGCATTGTCTGCGGCGATGCCCTGAGGCTGACACTCAGTATCGACAGGGATACAGACAGGATTTCAGACGCCAGGTTCCAGACCTTCGGTTGTGCCAGCGCGATCGCATCTTCGTCGGCTTTGACAGAGATAATCAAGGGCAAAACACTGGATGAGGCGCTGAAGGTTACTAATAATGACATCGCCGGTTTTCTCGGAGGACTTCCGCGCGAAAAGATGCACTGTTCCGTAATGGGACAGGAGGCGCTCCAGGCTGCTATCAACAATTACAGGGGTATAAAGAAAGAGGAGGAGGAAGGCGGGGAGATCGTCTGTGAGTGCTTCGGCGTTACGGACGAGAAGATCAGGAAGGTAGTGAGGGAGAATAACCTTAATACCGTCGAGGATGTCACAAACTTTACAAAAGCCGGAGGAGGATGCGGCGAGTGTGTCACAAAGATCGAGAGTATCATAAAGATGGTAATGGCAGAGAAGCCGGATATAGACGACCTTAAGCCTGAAAAGAGACTTACCAACATAAAGAAGATCGAGATGATCAGGGAGATAATCGATAAAGAAGTAAGACCCCTGTTACTGGCCGACAGCGGTGACATCGAATTGATAGATGTAGACGGCGATAAGGTTATAGTCTCTCTTAGAGGCATGTGCACAGACTGTCTCAAGTCAGGGGTGACGATAAAGAATATCGAGAAGAAACTGAGAGAACACGTCAGCAAAGAACTGTATGTGGAGGAGGAGTGAGGGTAACCTATCTCGACAATAACGCCACCACAAGAGTTGCTGACGAAGTCAGGGAAGTTATGCTCCCCTACTTCAGTTCCCTTTACGGGAACCCGTCAAGCATGCACCTCTTCGGAGGCCAGGTACACAGGGTCATTGAGAAGGCACGGGAGAAGGCTGCCCTATTGATTAACGCTGAGCCGGACGAGATAGTTTTCACCAGCTGCGGCACCGAGAGTGACAATACCGCGATCATGAGCGGCCTCGAAACAGGCAGGAACAGGAGGCATATAATAACTACAAGGGTTGAGCACCCTGCTGTCCTGAACTTCTGCAAGTCGCTCTCAAGAAGAGGCTACACGGTAACCTTTCTTCCTGTTGATAAACTGGGAAAGATCAAACCTGAAGATATTGAAGAAGCGATAACGGATGAGACCGCGATAGTCTCGATAATGTACGCCAATAACGAGACAGGGGTAATATTTCCGATGAAAGAGGTCGCTGAGATCGTAAAATCAAAGGGTGTGCTCCTTCATACAGACGCTGTTCAGGCGATAGGTAAGCTCCCTGTTGACGTGAAGGATCTTCCGGTGGACATGATCTCCATATCCGGACACAAGATGCACGCTCCCAAAGGTATAGGGGCACTTTATATAAGGAAAGGTACCCGGTTCTCCCCTTACATTATAGGCGGACACCAGGAAAGAGGTAAAAGGGCCGGGACCGAGAACGTTGCCTCAATAGCCGGCTTAGGAGCGGCATGTGAACTCGCTCGGGAAGAGATGAAGGCTGAGAATACGAAAGTAAGCAGTCTAAGGGACAAACTGGAAAACGGTCTTCTCAAATCATGTCCGGATGTAAGGGTGAACGGTGATACAGAAAACAGGCTTCCCAATACCGCGAACATAAGTTTCGAATTTGTAGAGGGAGAGGCGATACTGCTAAGGCTCAATGAATTCAACATATGCGCATCTTCCGGTTCAGCATGCACATCAGGCTCCCTGGAGCCTTCTCATGTCTTAAGGGCTATGGGTGTGCCTTATACCGCGATACACGGTTCAATAAGGTTCTCCCTAAGCAGATATACAACAGATGAAGATGTCGATATTGTACTGGAGAGGCTACCGGGCATTATCACGGAGCTGAGAACTATGAGCCCTTATGGGAAATAGCCGTAAACGGTCATGGGCAGCCTGTTGCCCTCCTAATTGTTGATAACACCTACAAATGTTGCAAGTCTGTAAAGAAGAAAACTGATGATTACTGATTGAAATAAAATAAATAAAACATAATATTTAACTATAAGCATAATCATTATACGCCATTAATGAGACAACGGTAGATAACCTGACTTTTTTGTTGAATATCCTGGGCAGGATTTTAAGGATAAATTTTGACCTCTTCATATTGGATGAAAATAATAAAGTAAAGAGACGTAGGGCGCAAAGCAGTCGATACCTGAACTTTATTGGATCGTTCTCATTCATGTCTTTCCAGAAATCAATATCCCAGTAGTATCTCAACTTATTGTAAATCGATTCGAATGAGTATACTTGCCTGAGGACTTTGATGAACCCATCCTCCAGTTCCCCGGAACTCATGGTAGGGTGTTTAAAAACAACGGTTTTTGTATCGTACTTGCTCCAGTCTTTATGGAAAATCCTTCCATCTTCTTCAAAGCGCTTGAACAGCTTTGTACCCGGAAAAGGTGTAAGGATATTGACCAGAGGCATTAATATTTTTGCTTCTTCTATAAATTCAATAAGCTCATCAAATGATGCTGGCGTATCAAAATCATATCCAACAATAAATGATCCATCAACGCGTATCCCGTATGACTGAACTTTCTTTATTGCATCGATGAAATTGTGTTTTAGATTAACTCCTTTGCTCATGCGGGAAAGGTTTTTACGTGATATGGATTCCAGTCCTATCAGCATAGATCCGCATCCGCTTTCTTTCATCAGCTTTAAAAGCTCTTCTTCTCTGGATACATTAATGGAAGCCTGGCATGACCACTTAATGTTATAAGGTTTCAGGGCTGTGAACAACTCGTGCGCAAATTTTTTATTAGCAATTATATTGTCATCAGCAAAGAATACGGCTTTTTTCTTATATTTCAGGCTAGCACCATGAATTTCCTTTATATCGTCTATTACCTGCTGAACAGTCTTGCTCCTGATTTTAGTCCCGTCATACGCATTTACAGAGCAGAATTCACAATTAAAGGGGCATCCTTTTGTTGTCTGAAGAATGTCAGATAAGTATCTGTCTCTTAAAAGGCCGGTCCTGTCAGGAACAGGAGATGCAGTGATATTGGTTTTCTCGTCAGACTTATAAATTGTTTTCATACTGCCCTTTTGTGCATCCTTCAAGAGAATATGCCAGACTCCCTCAGCCTCGCCTATTACTACTGAATCGCAATGCAAAAGTGCTTCGTCTGCGCACAGTGACGGATGTATGCCGCCCATGACGGTCTTTACGCCTT
>CAXMSH010000144.1:0-4140 GCA_964195875.1 Thermodesulfovibrionia bacterium | reverse complement strand
GCCTTCCTGATATCAAGGGCGCCTGTCAAGGATGATCCCTTTGATGAATTTTCATAAAACAGATTTCCGTCTAAAACGGCACGCAACCCATCAGCAGGCCTTAATTTCACCCCGTCAATTGTTGAGGAGATAAATATACTCTTCAGTGACAGCTCTTCAAGGTATCCAACGCCGGAGAACTCAACATTACCGCCTGATATACCAGTCTTCAGGGATTCAAAGGTAAACCTGTCTCCCTTTAGAAAAATGCTTCCGTTCAGAGGCCCTATCCTGTATGGGAACCTATCCATTGAAGCTGTTCCACCTTCAAGATCAATCAGTCCTGTCAGGATGGGAGACTCCCATACACCTACAACCCCTATATTATATGTTCCTTTTCCTTTAAGTGATGTTATATCGGAAAAAAGCGCCCTTAACGGAACAACATCCAGGCTGCCCTCCATTTTTATATCAAAATCCTTCCCGATATTTAAATTTCCTGACATTTTGACTTCAGCATCGTCACCGACAAGAGAAAAAGATTTAATACTTAACCTCCTGTCAGCAAGCTCTAAAACTATGTCTCCAACGTTTCTGAAACTATACCCGTAAAGACCTAAAAGTGCGGAAGTGAATTTAGAACGCATAGTAACATCTTTACCGATACCGCTCAAGTGAGCATTCCCTGTAATAGTTGCCAAGATGTCCTCATGACCATTCTTTAAAAGCGCAGCAAAAAGAGGATCATATTTTCCCTTGTCAAAATTCAGGTCAAGAGACCAAAGAATCTTATCGGATAAGATTACGCTTGACTCTGCGTTGATGATCCCGTCAAGGATGTTACCTGTGATTTGGAGCTTTTTATCTTTAAGCGATCCGTTGATCTCACCTTTACCTGTCCCATTTCCCCTCAAACTGCTCTCAATTAATTTTAACGAGAACTCTGCAGCAGGGTTCTCAATCGTACCGGATCCATCAATCTTAAGACTCATGAGCGCGTCAACAGGATAATTATTAAGCAGACCAATATCATGCAGATGGACACCGTCCGATGAGGCAGAGAAACGGAAACTCTCATCAAAAGAGAAGATGCCCTCCGCTTCTAATCGTGACTTTCCCGTATATGCCAGGACAGACTTTAAATTGACTTTGTCAGGTGCGAACTCAGATGCAATAGTAATATTATCAAAATTCTGACCGTAAACATTAATGTCTTCAAGAACCAGACTCGCTTCACCATTAAGACCCTCAGAATCTCCCTCAAGCAGAATTATCCCGCTGACATCACCCGATAAAGGCAGTTCCTTATAAAAAGCCTTTGTCAGCATGCCGGCATTACCGCCTTTAATACTTATTTCTGATTTATAAAATGGGTCGTCATATGAAAACATCTTATCGGCTTTTCTGAAGAGTATTGACCCGGAGATTTCATAATTTGAATTCTCATTTTCTATACTTAACAATTCCGAAGAAAGCGAACTAATCCTGTATTTAACATCACCTGACGCATGAGAGAAGGTCAGCCCTTTGATACTGCCTGGGCCCATACCGAGTGATCCTGATATCTCAGGGTCACCAAAAGGCCCCGAGGCGATACCTGTAAACCTTACCGGGACATTTATAAAAGTGAGCGAAGGCGCTGTCAAATCGGTAGAATCCCTGCTGTCCAGATCCAACTCCAAGGCGAGGTTCCTGTTCTTTAAGTCGATAATACCATCCATCAACAGCAATGAATCCTGCGTCTGAAAAATACCATCTTTGACCTCTACGACGCTTTCGTCATATTCAATGCCTCCTTTAAACTCATCTATCCTTTCAAAAAGTCCATTATCTGATCTTGATGTATTTTCATAAACAACATCAGCAACAACTTTCTTATTATGGCTGTGAATCCTTTCCAGATTGAAATCACCTGAAATTATACCTTTTGAAAAAGGGGCGTCCCAGCCGATGAAATCAAAGAATTCAGGACTGCCGATCTCTTTAAAAGACGCTTCAACCATATAGTCACCATGAGGAATCTTTATTAATGCATCTCCCTGGAGTTCCCCATTAAATGTTTGCGCCACAAGATTGTCAAGATTAAATTTTTTATTCTTATAATCAATCTCACCAGTTACATAATCTAATGGCAGACGACCAAATTCTGCTTTATAAAGTTTTCCACTGGCCTTGCCGGCCAGGTCTGGATATACCCCGCTGATATGCCCATCGACTGCCAATTTCCCCGTGATATTATCCTTGACCCCCAATATCTTCATCAATGACTCAAGATAGAACCAGCCGCTGGTATGGAGTTCCAGTCTGATATCTGGCCATTTGGCCACGGCTGAAGGCAACAGATCAACATTCCCTGAAACTGATAACTCACCGTCTCTCTTATCATCGACTACAAAAAAATTATTAATAGTATCTTCCAGAATCTTTGCATTTATGCTAAGCCTTCCCCCTTTCAACTTCCCGTCTTTAGCCAGCATTAACACGCCGTCAGCTGTAAGGGATGAACCTGCAGATTTAATCATTAACCCTGAGATATCTACCTTCCCCTCTTCCCTGACAACCATTCTTCCGTCAAGACCAAACCTCAAATCAGGCCTGTCCTTTATGCGAAAGATCCCTTCTTTCTGGGATATTTTAACAGTTATTGTGTTCTTAACCAGAATATCTGCAAAGAAGCCGGCACCTGATATTTCATTAATCTCACCGATCCCGGACAGGACATATTCTCCATCAGTCATAATAATATTTTTGATGCTAAGACTTAACCCACCACCCTCTTTGGCAGACATATATCTTTTAATATTGGACCTGACCTTATCAAGCTCTTCTTTGCTTGCAGTTAGTCTTGGTTCCTTTAGGGTCATTCGCCTGATCCTTAATTCACCTGAAAGAAGGCCGAGCAGGTCAATATAAGCCCTTGTCTTTGTAACCCATAAAAGCCTGTTGCCGTCTTTGTCGAAAACTTTTAGACTCTTAACCTGAAAATAGAAAGGGAAAAGATTAATGACGGCACTGTCTGAAATTATACTCTCCCCTGTTGCATTCTCCAGGACCGGAATAATTACCCGTTTAATCGTATTTGATAAATATGGACCTCTCAAGAGAAAAAAGACAAGAGCTGTCAGACTGACGGTAACAAGCATAATTGATACTGCGCGCTTATATTTATTCTTTGCCATATTCATAATGCATATACCCTGTTATGAAAATCATAAAGACTTTTAAGGTCAGATATTAAGGAGAAACAGGAAAACTGTCACAATTTGCCTGTAATATTTAGATATTTTAAGGGTTTCCACCTATTTATTATAATACATAAACAAAAAGCTATGCGTCAATTTAACAAACTTCTTATATCTTCTAAATCAATTAAGAATTGACTGAAAATATATGTTTTGTTTTATTATGTAGATATGGGCGGTTAGCTCAGCTGGGAGAGCGCCACGTTCGCAACGTGGAGGTCGGGGGTTCGATCCCCCTACCGTCCACCATAACTCTTTGATTTTGTGAATGATTTTTGGGAGGGTTTGAGGGCTACAGTAACCCCACAGTAACTTACTGCTCTTTGCGGTCGCTCAAAATGTAGTTCTTTTTTGTTGTTGAAAGATTTTTGTGACCCAGTAGCTCCGATACTTCTTTAACGGCTTCCCTCTCCTTGCGTTGCCTTATCTGAGATGCTACGCTATGTCGAGAGGCGTTATAAAGTGTAACGTAATCAACGTCTGCATTTTTGCAGGCTACCTGCCATACAGAGTATAATCTTTTGAAACGATAGGGGTTTCCGTTTCTATCGGTAAATACAAAGCTATCAGAATGTTTGCTCTGCAAATGCTCCATCAACTTACGCCATAACAAAAACGATATTCGATAGCTTTTCTCTATTCCAGTCTTAGTAGTCTGCCGTAAAGTGTTCTCAGAAAATGCCTTAATTACTGTGATATAACCATCTCGAAAATCATTCTTTTTCAACGCTCTCAACTCTCCTGGTCGCATACCCGTCTCAAATAGCAGTTCCAAGGGCAAAACAAATTCATCAGGGACAAACGATAGCACTTTCATCTGCACATCTATATTTATCCATTTCTTTTCCCTTTTCGGTATCACCATGAATTTTGGGAAGACAGGTATCGTTTTGACTATTTCAATATGGTTATAAAGATG
>CAXMSH010000143.1:0-4194 GCA_964195875.1 Thermodesulfovibrionia bacterium | reverse complement strand
TATAGCCAAATCCCTCTGGTATATCTATGCGGGGCTCTCGCTAACCCTCGTCCTTCTCCTTATGCTTGGAGGAATGAGTATCTTCGATGCCGTATGTCACGCGTTTACTACAATGGCTACAGGGGGATTCTCAACAAGGAACGAGAGCATAGCGTTTTTTCAAAGCGCGTATATAGACTTCATAATTACCCTTTTTATGCTTCTTGCAGGCATAAACTTCTCTCTTCACTTCTACGCTCTTCGCGGAAAACTCTCAAGGTTTACCAGGAGTTCGGAATTCAGGTTTTACTGTTCGGTTGTACTGTTATCGAGCATTGTTGTTACATTCAGCTTGATATTGTCAGGTAATTATTCATCGGTATGGGAGGCCCTTCGCTACGCGACTTTTCAGGTTGCTTCAATTATGACAACAACCGGATATGCTACCGCTGATTATGAGATGTGGCCGTTCTTTACGCAGATGCTTCTGATATGTCTCATGTTTTTTGGAGGGATGGTCGGCTCAACAGGAGGCGGGATGAAGCAGGTCAGGATACTGCTGATATTCAAACAGGCTTACAGGGAGCTTTTTCACTTGATACACCCCCACGCGGTATCGGCGCTCAAGCTGGACGGTAAGAGCCTGCCGAAGGAGACGATCGGCGGTATATGGGGATACCTGTTCCTCTTTATTCTTATAACCGTATTTGCCTCTTTATGTATGACCATGATGGGAGTTGATCTGATAACGTCGGTAACAACTGTGATCTCAGCGATGTCAAATGTCGGGCCTGCATTGGGAGAGGCGGGCCCTGCGGATAATTATTCCGCCATCCCTGTTGCAGGGAAATGGGTACTGATATTATGCATGTTGATCGGCAGGCTTGAGATCTATACTGTCATAATTCTGTTTGTGCCTCATTTCTGGCGCAAGTAATTAACCCGAGCACTTCGTTAAGGATTTGGGTTAACCTTTGTCAAGGCTTGGTCGCTGAAGGGCAGTAATTAAAGACTCTGCCGGCCTGTCGCGTGGCATTAATTTTACGGGGATACTTCGGGGAATGACAAACTGATTGCGGTTACGTTAGTATATAAATGTTGTTGATTTGTTTTTCTGTCAACCCGCCTTTGGCGAGGCTCGTGGCTGTGAACCGTTAAACTGAATAGTTACGTGATTTTAATCACATATTTTTTTGTTTTTTATCATGATTATTAACTTATGGAGAGTCGTTATATGAAAAAGATCTACCCTCAATTTCATGCAATAAAAGATTTTACTTGACAATAATACTTTTTTTTGATTTCATTATACAATATGCTATTCGGAAAAAAAGGAATAATCGGTCTCGATATCGGCTCAAGACATATCAAGGTCGTTCAGCTTAACGAAGTCAGTGACGGATACCAGCTTGAGCGAATAGGTATCGCGACACTCCAGCCTGAATTAATAGTTGATGGTTCTATCCTGGACTCTTTACGTGTTGTTGAAGCCATCAAAGAACTCATCGCGAATTCAGATATCAGGGTTAAAGATACCGTGCTGTCGGTTTCAGGCCATTCGTCTGTCATCACGAAGAGGATAACCCTGCCCCAGATGACCGATGAAGAACTGGACGAATCCATAAAGTTTGAAGCGGAGCAGTATATTCCGTTCGATATCGAGGATGTGGACGTTGACTTTCAGATTCTCGGCAGACGGGCTGAAGAGGGTCAGATGGATGTCCTTGTTATTGCGGTTAAGAAGGATAAGATTAACGAGTACGTTTCTGTTGTTAAGGATGCAGGGCTTAAACCCGTAATAGTCGATGTGGACGTATTTGCTCTTGAGAATGTCTATGAAACCAATTATGAGATTATCCCCGAGGAGAATATTGCCCTTGTCACCATAGGCGCGAGCACTATTAATATGAATATCCTCAAGGACGGGGTCTCTGTATTCACAAGGGACAGTTCTATCGGGGGCAATGTACTTACCGAGGCTCTACAGAAAGAATTTACCATCTCTTATGATAACGCCGAGAAACTTAAAAGGGGTGAGGCTGTTGAAGGTATATCGCAGGAGGATGTATCATCGGTGCTTATCTCTACCTCTGAGGAGATTATCGCGGAGATATCAAGGTCATTTGATTATTTCAGGAGCACTACCAGTAATGAGGATGTGAACGAGGTTATATTCAGCGGTGGAGGCGCACTGGTAAAGGATTTTGCTCCCCTGCTGTCAGAAAGGCTGGGCGTTGGCGTTCAGCTTATTGAACCGTTCAGAAATATAGATATCCCGGATAAGTTTGATAAGGGGTATCTTAAGAAGATTGAATCTATTGTAACTATCGCGGTGGGTCTTGCTTTAAGGAGGGTTGGGGACAGATGATAAGGATCAATCTTCTCCCTGGAAAACGCAGGAAAAAGGCCTTTAAACTTGACACCCGGTTTTTCCCAGGTATTGCGTTTGGGGTATTGGCTATAATAGTTATGGTGATATTATTCTTTAACCTTAACAACCAGATCGATTCTTTAAAGACTGAAAAGGTGATCAAAGAGAATAGACTGGCCGAACTGAAAGTGCAACTCAAGGAAGTTGAGGATTATGAAAAAGATAACGAGCTCTACAGGCTTAAGAATAAGGTTATCGAGCAGTTAAAGGCGAAACAGGGGTTACCGCTGAGGCTCCTTGACGAGGTGAGCGAGCTTTTGCCTAAAGGTGTATGGATTACTTCGTTAGTTGACAAAGGTGGCCTGGTTAATCTCCAGGGATTTGCGTTCACAAATCCCAACCTTGTCAATTATGTACAGAACCTCAAGGGATCGAAATATTTGGCTGATGTCTCTCTTATTGAATCAAAGCAAACTAAAGTCGGGGATGCAATGATTTACGGGTTTAAATTAAGCTTCAGGATGAAAATTTAATATGAATATTAAGAATTCTCTTGACAAACTGCCGCCTTATGTAAAGGTGCTTATTCCTTTTGTTGTTTCAATTATCATTATTGGGATATTTGTGTATTTCACGTATATTCCGAAGAACAAGGAGATTAATTCTCTCAACGCGCAGGTTTCGAAATTTGATAGTGAAATAGCAAACGGCGAAGTAAAGGTAAGGATGCTGGATACACTCAAGGCTGAAAACGCCATACTCAAGTTAAACCTCAAGGCTCTCCAGGAGAAGCTGCCTGAGGGGAGAGAGGTTTCAATTCTCCTTAAGCAGATTTCTGACCTGGGAGTGACCTCAGGGCTTGATATCCTTTTATGGAAGCCCGGTGCAAGGCAAATTTCTCAAGACAGGCTGTATGCCGAGATCCCCGTTCAGCTTAAAGTTGCGACGGACTATCATAACCTCGGCGCTTTCTTCAGCTACATCAGCAGGCTTAAACGGATCGTAAATATTACTGATATAACCATAAAGCAATCTAAGGGTACAAAAGCGGGAGGAGGGAAGCTTACCGATGCCAATTTTACAGCTGTTACGTTTGGCGCCCTCACTCCTGAGGAGATGGCCGCGAGTGCAGAGGAAAAAATAAAGTGAAAGACAGATCAGAAAGGACATTTGGGCTTTTTGCGGGGATGCTGTTTGTTTTGGTGATAGTCCTGACTATATCATATGGATGCAAAAAAAGCTCAAAACCTGCGCGGGCAAAGAAAGCGGTTCAGCCGGCTCAGCAGGTGGTTGAGGTTGCGCCGGAGATACCGGCCTCTGAAGAGAAGAAGAATAAGGATGACGTCGCCGGTTATGTTTATAACCGGAGAGAAAGACGGGACCCCTTTAAGCCTCTTATTGAGGCTAAAGGTAAAGCAACCGGGGAAGGCCTTAAGACAATAGGCACTCTGGAGAGTTATGACATCAGTGATTTTGTGGTGCAGGGCATCGCCAGGAAAGGCGGTCAGTATTTAGCGTTGCTTCAATCCCCTGACAACAAGTCTTTTACAGTCATTAAAGGGGTTTCAATCGGTTTTAATAATGGTACGATAGAAGATATAACACCTAATGAAGTGATTACAAAAGAGGAATTCACAGATCCTTTTGGTAATCTTAAATCCAGGCAGATAATTTTAGAACTCCATAAGGGGGAAAAATAATGATATCCAGGAAGAGTCTTTTATTTTTATTAACTATATTCCTTGCGTTATGTCTGCCTTTATCAGGTGTATGGTCTGAGGTAAGACCGGAGATTACCGGTATAGATGTGAGAGAGGTTGACGGCAGAACAGAGATAGCTATTG
>CAXMSH010000142.1:0-4222 GCA_964195875.1 Thermodesulfovibrionia bacterium | reverse complement strand
GAGATGGGTGTGAAGATCGCCATTGAAAATATATTTGAAGATGAGCCTGAAAACCTGAGGATACTGGCTGAAGAGATGAACTCGGAGAACTTCGGGTTATGCGTTGACGTTGGGCATATAAATCTCTTTTCAAGAATACCGCTTCAGGAATGGTTTCAGATTGTAAGGCCTTTTATAAAGGAGCTTCATATTCATGACAATGACGGTTCCGGCGACGACCACCTCTCGATAGGGGAAGGTAACGTTGATTTTGATACCGTCTTTAAAATTAGCGAGGGGTTAGACTGTGTCTACACTATCGAGGCCCATACGGTTAAAAATGCACAGAAGAGTCTGGAGAGGATCGGGAAGTATTTAGAGAAATAGTTCAAAGCAACAAAGGTTCAAAGGCACAAAGGCACAAAGAAGTCAGTTGTCAGTTTTTAGTTGTCAGTTACCATAGCCTATTACCCATAACCCATCACCAGTCATTATTTTCAGTTGACAGTTCATGCTTTACAATTCACACATCTGTCCGTCATTTCCGTAATTTTTGGGCGGGCCTGCTCCGACTTATTCGGGGAAACCAGAAGTCTGTTTTCAGTTTTTAGTTCTCTGTTTTCTGTTTTCAATAACCAATAACCTACTACCTATTTTTCACCTATTCCCTATCACCTATAACCCATAACCAGTCACTGTAGTTTATTAACCTGATTCCGCATGGAGAACCCTCGTAGTTCCGGCATACCTTCACCTTTATACTGGATAAGCACCTTATGAGACTCCCCCATACCCTCCGGCAGTATCAGGTTCTTGATCCTTGAGACCTCAAAAGAATAATCCGGTGAGTCCTGATAAAGCTCCTGTATCATCTCATCAATCCCTGATGCGACAAGGTATGTACCCTGGGGACAATATCCAAGGGTCTTAAAGCCGGATCCTTCACCCCAGGCACTTAACGACGAGAAGTTTACATGCGCCGTTATATCCTGCTCACCGATATTCAGCAGCGGGTCTTCAATTACCTGATGCCTGTGAAAGCAGAGCAGGGTTCCCCCTGATCGTTCCTCAGTGTAATACTCCCTTGAGGTGTACCCGTAATCAATGGTCAGAACAAATCCGCTTGACAAGATTGACGATATTTTCCCTATCCAGTCCCTGATCCTCAGGTTGATCTCAGTCCTGTATCCGTCCGGCAGATCTCCGATAAATCGTTTAAAGTAATTAATTATGGCATTAGATCTAACAGCTTGATATTTAGATATAAATTTATTATTATCTCTGGTTACGTGCAGTTCGTTAAGCTCGCCTCTCATCTCAATAATATGGACAGGAAAGGCGTCAAGCAGTTCGTTTGATACAATACAGCCCCTTATAGAATCAAGCTCATTAAGGGACTCTACCCATGACACCTTTCCCCTGAAATCGCTTAACAGGGCTTCCTGCATTTGTTTCATAAAGGGGTTCTGCTCGACTATGATGTAATTAAAGTCTCCGGGGAGGTCTTCTCTCTCCAGGTAATCGAGAATATCCTTGCACAGGTAGCCAGCGCCAGCGCCTATCTCTACCACGCAGAAGTCAGAAGGACTTCCCATCAGTTCACGCATCTCGCTGAACTGTCTGGCCAGCATGGCGCCGAAGACAGGGTGGAGGTGCGAGCTTGTATAAAAATCCCCGTCACGCCCTACAGGGGATTTCCCGGATGAATAGTAGCCCAGCCCGGGATAATAGAGCGCCATCTCCATGAAGGCCTCGAACGTTATCGGGCCTTCTTTCTTTATCCGTTCAATTATCTTCTCTTCAAGGGGGTTCATGGTTTTTCCGTTTCTCTCAATTTTATATTATTAATATCTCCTTGTAAAACCGGAAATAATGATTGAGGGTGTATCAGTAGCAACAGGTTCAGCAGTTAGTCTTGGTGTGACGGAAGATTTCACAATGACATTTTCAGGACCTGATCACAATGCAAATGATGTTATCAGGAATGACATAGAAGCAGGAGAGTATTATGGTATAGCGATTGATACAGGACGGATATCACATGATCAGATGGTTGCAATGAAAACAAAACTTGAGACAACAAAGACAAAATTAGAGACAGAGGACTTTGAAGGGCTCACAAAAGATGATATACTTGGTGATCTGCTCTATTCAACAGCGCTTTCCTACTATGCACAACTTGATGTAATGGATTATGTACAGGCAAAGATGATGAACACTTAAGTTTCCCCATCAGGCAGATAATTATAAAGTTGAGTTCCCGGAATTTAATCCCATCTTACCTTTTTACCCTTTTTCGGATAAAATATTAATTAGAGTTCAAAAGGAGGTTTGGTATGGGCAAGGTATGCAGGATAAAGAAGATATACAAGAGCAGGCCTACCATAGAAGGTGCCGGGGTGCGTTTAAAGAGGGTCTTTGGTTTTCAGCAGGTCCCTGATCTTGACCCTTTTCTTCTGCTTGATGATTTCCATTCCGATAACCCTGAAGATTATATAAAGGGATTCCCGTGGCACCCTCACCGCGGGATTGAGACTATTACCTACATGCTGCAAGGAGAGGTTGATCATGGTGACAGCATGGGGAATAAGGGGACGATTCACGCGGGAGATGTTCAGTGGATGACTGCCGGAAGCGGCATCATTCATCAGGAGATGCCCAACGGGCTTAAGGACGGTCTTATGTGGGGGTTTCAGTTATGGGCTAACCTCCCGGCCTCAGACAAGATGATGGACCCAAGGTACCGTGAAATAAAGAGTGACGATATTCCGGTACTGACCCTTGATAACGGTACTGAGATCAGGGTTATATGCGGAAGTGTAAACGGCACGGAAGGGCCTGTCAGGGATATCGTGATAGACCCTGAGTACCTGGACGTTACGGTTAAGCCGGGCTCAACATTTTCTCATAAGGGTAAGGAGGGTCACACTGTCTTTGCCTATGTTTCAGAAGGGGCTGGGTATTTTGACCACGACAGGGAATCTCTGGCAAATGTTGAGAGCCTCGTTATCTTCGGTGACGGGGACGAGGTCTCAGTTACAACCGATGATAAGCAGGTCAGGTTCCTCCTGATATCCGGCAAGCCTGTTAAAGAGCCGGTAGCTTGGTATGGTCCAATTGTAATGAATACGCAGGAGGAGTTGAGGATCGCTTTTGAGGAGTATGAAAAAGGGACATTTATAAAACACGGTAAGTAGAAAACCTAAATAATCTTAGGAGTTTAATGAAACGCCCATCAAAAGACGATCCAATTCCAAAGGCGATAAATGCGCCTGATGGGGAAGTTGTAATAATCAGCGATTCCCTCGTTAAAGAGGCTGTAGAAGTTTCACGAAGGAGCCCGCGCAGACGTGTCATTCTTCCCTTTCATCCCCAAAGCGATGATTCTATGCATCGTATGCTTAACGCCATTCAACCCTTAAGTTACATTCAGCCTCATCGTCACGCTTCTCCTCCAAAGGCAGAGTCGTTTATTGTATTAGGAGGCGCCATCTGCTTTATATCCTTCAGTGATAGTGGGGAGGTTGACGGGCACTTCATCCTTAGGGCGCAATCCGAAATGTTCGGGATTGACATCAAGCCCGGCAGGTACCATACATTCTTTGCGATTGAGGATGACACGGTTCTGTTTGAGGTTAAGCCCGGGCCTTATGATGAAAAGACTGACAAGGATTTTGCCTCATGGGCTCCAGAGGAGGGTTCGGATGGCGCAGTGAAGTACCTTGAGGACCTTATGTCTTATTTGCAGAGTTAATTATCATCATCCTTAAATAAACCGTAATTATTGTATAGAGGCGAATCCCCTCTTTTTTCACGTGAAACTTCACATCCCGAGAAGTGAGATTTATCCTTACGGTTGATACTTACAAGTGCTTTTATCACGTCAGGGTTTAATTTATTCTCCTTTCCCATTTCTGTTATTACCTCAATGGCTGTCCGGTTGTCGTAATCTGCAGAGCGATAAGGTCTTTTAGAAATGAGAGCGTCATAGACATCACAGACAGCGACAACTTCAACAAGGTTATTATTGAGCTTAATGCCGCGGGGATATCCCGATTCATCACTCCTCTCATGATGGTCTCTCGCTATACCTGCAAAGATGCTCCCGGCATCCTGGGAATAGTAGCTGAGCAAAACATATCCTGCAACTGAATGGTGCTCTATAATGCTCCTCTCCTCATGAGTGAGAGGGGAAACCTTTTTTAATATATGCATGGGAACACAGATCTTGCCAATATCGTGC
>CAXMSH010000141.1:0-4271 GCA_964195875.1 Thermodesulfovibrionia bacterium | reverse complement strand
TATGGCGAAAGAAAACGCTTCAACATTTGTCAGAGAGCATTCACTAACTTATGGCAGTGATGATGCAAAAGTTTATATCGTAGAATTTTTTGACCCTGCCTGTGAAACCTGCAGAGATTTTTATCCTCTCGTTAAAAACTTGATGGCTGCCAACCCAGGAAAAATAAAACTCGTTATGAGGTATGCCCCTTTTCATGAGGGCTCAGATTACGTTGTAAAGATACTTGAAGCTGCCAGGAAACAGGGAAAGTATTGGAAAACTTTGGAGGTCATGTATAAATATCAACCCAACTGGGCAAGTCATCACAAACCACAGCCTCAATTATTATGGCAGGTTCTTCCAGAGGCAGGACTAAATATAGAACAACTTAGAAATGATATGAATGACCCTGAAATTGCTAAACTTATTGAGCAGGACCTTGCAGATGCTAAAACTCTCAATGTCAGGAAAACACCTGAATTTTTTATAAATGGGAAGGCACTTCCAAGCTTTGGCTACGACCAATTAATAGAATTAGTGGGAACTGAACTTCAAGCAAATTATTAAATTTAAATTAGTAGTACCGAGCACTCTGTTATATTTACTTTCAACTAATAATCATCAATCTTCAAAAGCCTTAGAATAATTGCTTTGTAGGTGAAAGTATCAAAAAAAGGTTTTTAAACCAGCTCATTGCGTTAATTCTATACCCTACGATTTACACCTCGTGAAAAATAAACTACCCAACAGCAAACTGCAAGGTATCAAAATACCAATTACGTCATACCCGTGTTTAAGGCACCTACTGTTGGTGAAGCTTGTCCCAACAGGTAGTAAGCAGGGAACGGGTATCCAGAGGCAAAGGAACTGGATTCCCGATCCCCGTCTACAACATACGGGGACGGTCGGGAATGACGGACAAAGGAATGGATCATTAAACCCGATACAGAACATCGAGGAGCTCTTTTGATTAAAACTCTTTATACACCTTTGCCAGCGACTCACCGGCAACATGCATCTTCCATTCGTTCAGGTATCCAAAGGGAGTTTCGATAACAGAGAAGCCTGTTCCGGCAAGACGGTCCCTGGCCTCTGTAATAATCTCTTCTGTCAGACCTGGCGGGGCCTTTGATAGAGAGAGGTGACTGAAGGAGTGGAGTACCACTCTTTTGGTCATAAACTTACCTGCCAGCCATTTTACATTCTTTACAAGCTTGGTTATGACTCCTCCTTTTTTATCCACATCTTCCGCCTCTACCTGATAGAAGACAACGACAGCGCTTTCCGTTATTTTCTCAACATCATTATCCGGCACTTCAGGGAGGACTTTCTGATAAGTCTTAAACCAGAAGGACGGTGCGTAAAACATTATTATCCTCATATCAGGTTACTCCCGAATTATCCGATAACATGGATTCATGCATACATAATGAATCACACTGCGGCACCAGAAGTAGGCCCCCACTGCTTCGCTTGCTTGTACCCATTTTTTGATTTGCGAATGCAAATCATTGGGTAGCGAAGCAAAGCGGTGGAGGCCAGAAGTAGGCGCTTCTAAGCGAGATTACAGGGAATTATCAAGTTAAAAAATATATTCCTGAACTATTCCGCTACAGACCCTCTCCCCTGCAACGGCCCTTGCCAGATCAGCCTGTCGGCCAGATGACAGACAGAAATGGCGTAGTTGTGGGAGTAGTTCCATCTCAGGATGGCCCTGTAGTTATTATATACAAGAAATCCAGGACCGTCATCTCCTGCGGGCAGAATTATAGAAGCTTTTATATCTTCTGAAGGAAGGTCTCTGCCGTCTTTGAGGCGTATCCCCAACTCCTGCCACTCGGCAAGTGTCTTCTTCGTATCCAGCCCTGTGGTCTCCGCTTTAAAACCGGAAGGAAGCAGCGCCTCTCTGCCCCAGATGTAACCGCGGTTCCAGCCCGAACCGGTCAGGTAATTAGCCGCTGACTCAAAGATATCAGGGAGGCTGTTCCATATGTCCTTACGTCCGTCACCATCCGCATCAACCGCAAAACGGGCAAAGGAGGACGGCATAAACTGTACCTGCCCCATCGCCCCCGCCCAGGAGCCGCTCATTTCCGAAGGTTTAATATGTCCTTCATCGAGAATAGCAAGAGCGTTAAACAGCTCTTTACGGAAAAAACTGCTTCGCCTTTCATCATATGCGAGGGTTGCCAATGAATCTATAACCTGAAAACCACCGGTATAACTGCCGAAATTTGTCTCAAGCCCCCATATCGCAACAAGAAATTGGGGCTGTACACCGTATTTAGCCCTGATCTTCTCAAGAAGGTCCCTGTGTTCTCTGAGCATCTGCCGCCCGGTCTTTATCCGGTTCTCTGAAACCCTTGTATTGAGATACTCCCAGAAGCCCTGCGTAAATTCCGGCTGTCTGCGGTCGAGCTCAATGACACGCGGAACCGGTCTCAGTCCTTTCAGCGCGGCATCCAGCGTATCAACTGATATTCCTCCGGCAATAGCCTCTGTCCTAAAGTTAGCGAGCCATTCGTCAAAGCTCTCCAATGCATAGGATGAAATAGAAGAGACTGAAAAGATCATCAGTATCACAAGCAGAATCACATGGTATTTTGCTGTTCTGTATCTCATATCCTACCACCTATCATAATGCACTCTATCTTCCCTGTACCTGTCAACGCGGCCGGCTTCCTGTGCGGGATACCCCAAGGGGATAAATGCAAAAGGTATTACACCCACGGGAATATTAAAGAGTTTCCTGAAATTTTCAGCCCGCTCCTCCCTGGGATAAATACCTGTCCATACGGCGCCAAGACCTTTGGCATGAACCGCAAGCAGTATATTCTCAGTACACGCGGCGCAGTCCTGGACCCAGTAGCCCTTATGCTTTTCCAGTGAGGGATCACCGCATACGAGTATGGCCGCAGGCGCCTCACGGGCCATCTGCGCGTGAGGGTGTATATCCGGCACTTTCGCCAGAAGGCCCCTGTCTGTGATGACCACAAAGTGCCAGGGCTGCTGGTTCCCGGCAGAGGGAGCGCTCGTTCCGGCAGCGATTATCTCATTAATTGTCTCCATCTCAACCGGCCTGTCCTGATACTTCCTGATACTTCTCCGTGTATGTATAAGCTCCAGCATCTCCATTCCGCACCTCCAATATTAATTTATTTTTTCTCTTTTTTATATTGTAGTTAATGTTTCAAAATAAACATAAAACATGGAATCAAAATAAAATGCTAAATAGGGTTCAAGGATTCTCCGCCACGGCGGATTCGCTGAAGCGAACAGGATTCGAGGGTTCGAGTGTTTTTTTCTTATAGTTTTGTAAGAGCCTTGATCATTTCGCTTGGACCCTTGGCTCCTCGACCCCTTGGACCCTTTACCTCCATTTCAATTATTAATTATATCGTCTTGCTATATGAACTGTAAAAGGGTTGAACTTAACTGCCTTCGGCGGGACTTTTTTTAGACAGGATTAACAGGATAATCAGGATATATTAAAAGAAAGAAAACAATAATTAATAATTAGACAGGATATACTGGATCTTCAGGATACTTTAAAAGAAAAAAATCTTCTGTCTCTTGTTAATCCTGTTAATCCTGTCAGAGAAGCCTTTATTTTGTCATTCGTGTTAATTCATGGCTCAAAAAATCCTGTCAAAAAATGGAAATTCCTATACGATAAATTTATAATAAACAACATAACCAGCGCGACTTTTATAATACTATGACGAAATTCTTCCATTATTTCTGGGTCATTATTCTTATCATCTATATTTTAAGCCCGATTGATGCCCATCCCCTCTTTCTGGATGACCTGATCGCTTCGGGGGTATTACTCTACCTTCTTTACAGAAATACCGGTATGAAAAAAAGGGAGAGTTACTCTCAGAACAATGGTCACGCACACAGAGGAGGTGTGAAAAGCCCCTCGGATTCTCTTACCCTTGAAGACTCGTACAGGTTTCTCGGAGTAAGTCCCGACACCCCTTTGGAAGAAGTGAAAAAGGCCTACAAGGAGAAGATCTCAAAGTCCCATCCTGACAAGGTCAGTCACCTCGGGGAGGAACTTCAGGAGAAGGCCAGCGAGGTGACCCTGAAGCTCAACTCGGCGATGGATATGATCAGGAAAAACAGAGGTTAGTGATACATAAAGGCAGGTTCAAAGGCACAAAGTTGCAAAGGGGCAAAGTATTCTCAATTAACTCTGTGCCTTTGTGCCTATGCGCCTTTGCCACTGATAATGAAAAGCCTGTGGCAAAATAATGAGATTAAGAATAAGCATATCAGGCATCGTTCA
>CAXMSH010000140.1:0-4275 GCA_964195875.1 Thermodesulfovibrionia bacterium | reverse complement strand
ATAACTGAATCGGCCTTAACAGAGTTTATTATTGTCTACCGGCCCCGCTTTTTACAGGGGACTTCTCCTCTATCAGATCGACATCAAGGCCGAGGCTCTGAAGTTCTTTAATCAACACATGAAATGACTCGGGCACACCGGGGGTAAGGTTCGCCTCACCCTTAATGATAGCCTCGTATACCCAGGCCCTGCCGGCTACATCGTCACTCTTGACCGTAAGAAATTCCTGCAGTGTATTTGCAGCTCCGTAAGCCTCAAGAGCCCAGACCTCCATCTCTCCCAACCTCTGGCCGCCAAATTGTGCTTTTCCTCCAAGAGGCTGCTGCGTAACAAGCGAATAAGGCCCGATGGAACGGGCATGTATCTTATCCTCAACCAGATGATGCAGTTTCAAAACATACATATGTCCAACTGTGACCGGTTTATTGAAAGGCAATCCGGTCTTGCCGTTATGCAGGGTTATCTGTCCGCTTAACGGAAGGTTTGCCTCCTTCAGTAAATCCTTGATCTCGGCCTCTTTTGCGCCCTCAAAGACAGGGGTTGAAACATGGATACCGAGCGTCTTTGCAGCCCATCCCAGGTGTATCTCGAGTATCTGGCCAACGTTCATTCTTGAAGGTACGCCAAGCGGGTTAAGGACTACATCAACAGGAGTTCCGTCAGGCATGTAGGGCATATCTTCTTCCGGGACAACGATAGATATAACTCCTTTATTACCGTGTCTTCCCGCCATCTTATCTCCAACCTGGACCTTCCTCTTCATGGCGACATATACCTTTACAACCTTAAACACGCCGGGGGGCAGATCATCGCCCTTCTTTAATTTATCCTTCTTTTCATCATAGTAACTCCGAAGCTCCTTAACACGTTCAGCCTCTTCATTATCTATCTGCTTAAGCTTTTCCTTCGCCTTTGAATCAGCTATCTTAATTTTGTTAAGTAATGAGTCAGGGATGCTGTCAAGTATCCCGGCCGTAATCTTCTTGTCTTTTTTACAGATAACCTCCCTGGTTCCGGGAAGCTTTATCGCGTCCTCTGCCTTCTTTTCAAGAATGACATTTCTGATTTTCAGAAAACTGTTTTTCTTTATTGTCTTTACTTTATCTTCAAAGTTCTTCTCAAGACGATTTAACTCATCATCTTTTATACTCTGTGTTCTCTTATCCTTGTTAACCCCTCTCCTTGCAAAAACCTTTGCTTCCAGAACGGTCCCCTCAATACCTGGAGGAACATAGAGGCAATTCTCTCTAACCTCCTCAGCCTTCTCTCCAAATATAGCTCTCAGGAGTTTCTCTTCAGGGGTCAGCTGTGTTTCACTCTTAGGTGTTACCTTGCCAACAAGAATATCTCCGGGCTTGACATTTGCCCCGATCCTTATAATACCGCTCTCATCCAGATCTGCTAAAGCCTCTTCACCTATGTTAGGGATATCTCTTGTGATATCCTCAGGGCCAAGTTTGGTTTCACGGGCCTCGATCATAAATTCCTCAATATGTATCGAAGTGAAAACATCTTCCTTTACAAGACGCTCACTTATAACAATAGCGTCCTCAAAATTGTACCCTCCCCACGGCATGAAGGCAACAAGGACATTTTTGCCAAGCGCGAGTTCTCCTTTATCCGTTGAAGTTCCATCAGCAATAACCTGTCCTTTCTTCACCTTTTCACCAACTTCTACCAGAGGCTTCTGATTTATACAGGTCGCCTGATTGGATCTGTAGTATTTTATAAGATTATATAAATCCACCCCTCCATCGTCACACCCGACTATTATCCTGGATGAATCAACTGACTCGACCACACCGGACCTCTTTGCCGTTATGATTACACCAGAGTCTCTCGCGGTAACAACCTCCATCCCGGTCCCAACAATCGGTGCCTCGGCATTTAATAACGGGACCGCCTGTCTCTGCATATTAGAGCCCATTAATGCCCTGTTGGCATCATCATTTTCAAGAAACGGTATAAGTGAAGCTGAAAGGCTCACTATCTGTTTTGGTGAAACATCTATATATTCAACTTCATCAGGGCTAACCATCCTGAAATCACCTTCTACCCTGACGGAAATAGCTTCTCCGGTGAGCTTCCCATTGTTATCAACGGGTGAAGTTGCCTCTGCGATTACCTTGCCCTCTCCGTCAATAGCTGAAAGGTGCTCTATCTCATCCGTAACTTTACCTTTTTTCACCTTTCTATAGGGTGTTTCAATAAAACCATAATCATTAACCCTTGCGTACGTCGCAAGAGATGTTATTAATCCAATGTTAGGTCCCTCCGGGGTTTCAACAGGGCAGATACGGCCATAATGGGTGGGGTGAACATCCCTGACCTCAAATCCAGCCCTCTCCCTTGTAAGGCCTCCGGGGCCAAGAGCGCTAAGCCTCCTCTTGTGGGTTATCTCAGATAGTGGATTCGTCTGGTCCATAAACTGGCTTAACTGGCTTGAGCCGAAAAACTCTTTTATTACAGCGATAACGGGCTTTGCATTGATAATCTCATGAGGCACCGCTGTCTCCAGTTCCGCCAGAGTCATCTTTTCTTTAATGGCCCGCTCCATTCTGACAAGCCCTATCCTGAACTGATTTTCAAGAAGTTCTCCGACGGTTCTGACCCTCCTGTTCCCGAGATGGTCAATGTCATCAACATCTCCCTTGCCTGATCTCAGGTCAAGGAGATAACGGATTATCTCAATAATATCCCTGTCTGTTAAAACCCTGGTCTCAAGGGGTACGTCAAGTCCAAGCCTTTTATTCAGCTTGAGCCTTCCCACGGTTGACAGGTCATATCTCTTACTATCAAAGAACAGCCCTTCAAAAAGCTTCCTTGCGTCAGCGATTGAAGGCGGTTCTCCCGGCCTGAGTTTCCTGTAAATCTCAACATAAGCCTCCTCCGCGTTAACGGCCTTATCCATAAGAAGCGTATCCCTCAGAGCAGGGAGGTACCTGACCCCATCAATATAGAGCAGTTGAATGGATGTTGATTTGAAGGATATTATCTTCTCTGCAATCTCCTCCGTAATACTTTCTTTGTTCTCCAGCAAAACCTCGCCGGTTTCCGGATCGATCAAATCAGCAAGCACTACCCTGCCGACAAGTTCCTCTTTATCTATAAAAATCTCATTTATACCGTCTGCCTCCATCTTTTTAAGGGCTACCCTGGTGATTTTAGATCCTTCCTTTACTAACTGCTCCTTTGTTTTTGTGTTATAAATCCCTTTTAAAGATTTCATGCCGGCCAGCACACTACTTACGCCCCTGGTTGCAGTCCCCTTATTTATCTTTATCTCCTCAATAGGATAATAAAGCCTCAGGATCTGCTCATCTGAATATCCGAGAGCCTTAAGAATTATTGTTGCAGGCAATTTTTTTCTACGGTCAATGCGGACAAAGAGCGCGTTCTTGGTATCAAACTCAAAATCAAACCATGACCCTCTGGCAGGAATTATTCGAGCGGAAAAAATGGCCTTTCCCTTCTCGTGGCTAAAGAATACTCCAGGAGATCGATGAAGCTGGCTTACAACCACCCTCTCGGTACCGTTAATAACAAATGTGCCGGTATCGGTCATCAGCGGAAGCTCGCCCAGGTAGACCTCCTGCTCTCTGGATTCCTTTAATATCTTTCCCCCGGAATCACTCTTTTCCCACAAGTTAAGCTTCACTCTTATCTTAAGAGGAACAGCATAGTTGATGCCCTTTTCAAGACACTCCCTTACCTCATATTTAGGGGTCCCGAACATATACTCCACAAACTCAAGAGATGAGGTCTCATTATAGTCGGTAACGGGGAAGACTGTTTTAAAAGCAGCCTGTAAGCCCCTGTCCTCTCTCTTCGCAGGCAGGACATCCCTCTGCAGAAAACGATCATAAGAGTGTTTCTGAATCTCAATCAGATAAGGCACCTCAACTACAACAGGGGCCTTGCCAAAACTTCTTCTCTTTATTAATCTTCTCGCCATAACACTCCCTGTCCAGAACACAGAGCCCGGACTTCAAAGTACCATCCTTCAAAAAAATCCCTCCCCCATGTTCTAATATCTAAATTATTTACTTTAATTCTACCGTTGCTCCCTGTTCCTCGAGTTTAGTCTTCATCGATTCAGCCTCTTCCTTTGATACCCCTGTTTTAACAGGCTGCGGAGCGCCGTCAACAAGCTCTTTGGCTTCCTTAAGGCCAAGACTGGTCAACTCCCTGACAGCCTTAATTACCTGTATCTTTTTGTCACCGACAGCTGAGAGTACGACATCAAAACTTGTCTTCTCCTCTACTGCCGCGGCA
>CAXMSH010000139.1:0-4304 GCA_964195875.1 Thermodesulfovibrionia bacterium | reverse complement strand
CATTATCTTTATATCAACACCCGCGGCCTCCATCATCTGTTCAGTATGACTCCTTGATCTCCCGGGCTCCTGTACTGATGTCGTTCCCGTGCAATAAAGCCCGGCAAGCAGTATAGTGGATTTGACCTGGGCGCTCGCAACAGGAGATTTATAGATGATCGGTTTCAGTGCTCCCCCCTTTATCCCCAGAGGCGGGTAGCCGTCTTTCTTGGAATTTATAACAGCCCCCATCTCTCTAAGAGGCGTTATAACCCTCTGCATCGGCCTCTTCCTTAAAAACCTGTCCCCTGTCAAAATGGACCTGAAAGGTTGTCCCGCGAGCACACCGCTTAACAGTCTCATCGTGGTGCCGGAATTTCCGCACTCAATAATATCCATCGGCTCTCTGAGACCATACAGCCCTTTCCCGTTGATAACGATCTGCCTTGCTGATGAAGGCAGGGACCCCAGGGTGGTTTCATCCGCGGAATATCCCTCTATAGCAACCCCCATAAGTCTGAATGCGTTAAGAGTTCTTAAAGGGTCTTCTGCTATAAGGAGGTTTCTTATAACGCTTTTACCTTCAGCAAGGGAAGAGAGGATAATGGCCCTGTGTGATATTGATTTATCGGGAGGGGTGATAATCTCTCCGCGAAGTGGTACTTTACCTTCCACCTTAATTTGACTCAGGGTTTGCCCCCCTTAATTATCTTTGATGAACTTATTTTCTGGCATATTTCAGTCTCACCTTTCAATAATCTGGATTCGAGGAGACCTCTTTCCTTATTAGCCTTGATAAACTCATCTTCAAGTCCCTTCCAGTCTGATCTTTCAATAAGCTCAATTGTATGTGAGAGAGATGATGAAAAACTCCTGAGTGTCTTAAGTATGCTGTCCCTGTTATACGAACAAATATCACGCCATAGTTCTGCCGGGCTCAGCGCTATCCGTGTCATATCCCTTAGGCCGTTGCCGCCGAAGTGGAGAATATCTTCATTTATTGAAACAAGTGTATTAACAAGCACATAAGCGGCAACATGCGGCATATGGCTTACAGCCGCAAAAATCAAGTCGTGCTCCTCAGGGGTCATGATCGAGACCTTCGACCCAAGCGCGTTCCAGAGTTTAACCACCTTATCCATGGCGGTCTTATCCGTCCTGTCAGATGGGGTTATGATACATCTGAGGCCCTTGAAGAGATCGGAGGAAGCGGCATCTATTCCAGAACACTCCTTACCGGCAATAGGGTGTCCGCCGACATAGCTGACGCCTTCAGGCATAAGCGGTTCGACCCTTTCCACGATCTCTCTCTTTACACTTCCGACGTCGGTAATTATAGCTCCAGCCTTTATATCTTCTCTCATTTCCTTGATTATCTTCTCGAACTGTCCAAGCGGGGTGGCCAGTAATATCAGATCGGCATCCTTTATCCCTTCATCAGTGAAGGTGGAGTACTCATCGATTATTCCAAGCCCTGCCGCCTTCTTCAGGTTGTCTATATTTCGCCCAATGCCTGATATCTTTCCCTTGAAGCCCTGCTTTTTGACTGCAAGGGCAAAGGACCCGCCCAGAAGGCCAACACCGATTATTGCTATCTTCTTAAATTCCATATCTTTATTTCGTAAAAAAGGGTTCGAGGATTCCAGGGTCCAAGGGTTCAAGTGAAAAACATTGATAATGGAAATAATACATTAAAAAGCCTGATTCAAAAAAATAAATTCTTGATCTTCTTTATCTTTATTTGTTCCCTTGAACCCTCGAATCCTTTTCGCCTCAGCGAATCCCGATTTATCGGGAGACCCCTTGAACCCTGTTATTTACATTGTCCTCCCAACCGCCCTGGCAACCAGTCTTAACTCTTTCATAAGCACTTTGAAGTTTTCCGGCTTTAGAGACTGTTCACCGTCTGATAATGCCTCAGCAGGGTTTGTATGAACCTCGATTAACAGGCCGTCGGCGCCGGCGGCGACAGCGGCCTTTGCCATGGGTGAGACGAGGTCCCATTTCCCGGCTCCATGACTCGGATCAACTACAACCGGAAGATGGGAGAGCTTCTTAAGGACAGGAATAGCGTTAAGATCAAGGGTGTTTCTTGTGGCTGTTTCAAATGTCCTGATCCCCCTTTCACAGAGTATAACCTTGTTGTTCCCCTGTGACATTATATATTCAGCGGCCATCAGCAATTCCTTTATCGTGGCCGAAAGGCCTCTCTTAAGCAGTACCGGTTTCCTGTGGGAGCCTACTTCCTGCAGTAGCCTGAAATTCTGCATATTTCTTGCGCCTATCTGGATTATATCTGCATATTTGAGGATTACACCGATGTCCCTCGGGTCCATAATCTCCGTAACAACGGGCAAACCTACCTCCTTGCTTGTTTGGGAAAGTATCTTCATCCCCTCTTCCCCGAGCCCCTGAAAACTGTAGGGAGAACTCCTGGGCTTAAAGGCACCGCCTCTTATAAAGGTTGCGCCGGACTTTTTGACCTCCTTACCTATCTTCATAAGGATTGCCAGGCTCTCAACCGCGCAGGGGCCGGCGATTACCGGTATTTTTTTCCCTCCGATTGAGGTTTTCCCAACCCGTATCACTGTGTTGCCGGGTTTAAAATCCCTACTTGCAAGTTTAAACGGCTGGGTAATCCTGTGTATCTTTTCTACTCCCGGCATGGCACCGAATGCGTTGCTCTCGTCCTCATTAATCTTGGACGTATCGCCGATTACCCCTATGACCGTTCGTTCCGTACCTTTTGAGATGTTAGCACTGAAGCCTCTTTTTTCAAGTTTTCTGATAATATGACGTAGCTCTTTGGCTGTTGCCCCGCGATTTAGAACTATAATATCCATTTTCCCTCCGGAATGTTTAAGGTCTATTCAGTATTCTTATTCCATAACTTTTGGAGAACCTCAATCAGCCTCCTGTTCTCTTTAGGAAGACCTATTGTGATCCTCATCTCACGAGGCCCCATCGGCCTGACAATAACTCCCTCATTAAGAAGCTCATTATACAGCATCGGGGCGATATCATCATTAAAAAAAATATAGATGAAATTAGCCTCTGTCTTCACATAATTTATCTTAAGAGATTTAAGCTTTCTGTAAAGAAACTTCTTTCCCCTTTCGTTTATCTTCTTTGCCTTCTCTATGTGGGCAGTATCATCCAGCGCGGCAAGGGCGGCTATCTGGGCCAGGGAGTTAACATTAAAAGGCTGACGTACCCTGTTCATATCCGTGATAATGGGTGTACCGGCAATGCCGTAGCCTATCCTGAGGCCGGCAAGTCCGTAAATCTTTGAAAATGTCCTGAGTATAAGGATATCCTTGCCCTGTCTTAAGTATTTCATGCTGTCAGGATATTCGGGTGAAGAGACGTATTCATGGTAAGCTTCATCAATAACAACAAGAACCCCATCAGGCAGTTTCCTCATAAATGAATCCATCTCTGACCGGTTGATGATTGTTCCTGTAGGATTGTTAGGGTTCGCGAGAAAGACAATCTTTGTTCTTTCTGTTATACGCGATGCCATAGCGGCAAGGTCATGGCGCCAGTCCTTGAGCGGCACAACTACACTTTTACCTCCAGCGGCTTGGGTTATCATGGAATATACAACGAAAGAGGGGTGGGCCATAACCGCCTCCTCTCCGGGGTTAAGGAATGCCCTGACCGCTAACTCAATAACCTCGTTGGAACCGTTACCAAGCAGTATCTCATCGGGACTTACCCCGAGTTTGGCGGAGAGTTTTTCTTTGAGGTAATATCCTGAACCGTCAGGGTATCTGTTCAGGTCTGCCATACCCTTACGCAGGGCTCTGACAACACGGGGCGATGGACCTAGCGGGCTCTCATTTGAAGCGAGTTTAATTGACTCAGAGATCCCGAGTTCTCTCTCCAGTTCTTCAACAGGTTTCCCGGGAATGTATGGTTTAATGGTTCTTATATGTTCCGGAGATTTTATCATAATAAATAATTAGCCACGAATAATCACGAATTAACACAAATAACAAAATAAAGACTTCTCTGACAGGATTAACAGGATCTTCAGGATACTTTAAAAGAAAAAAATCTTCTGTATCTTGTTAATCCTGTTAATCCTGTCTAAAAAAAGTCCCGCCGAAGGCGGTTAAGTTCTTTGAATTCGTGATTATTCGTGGTCAAATTCTATCTTATTCCGCGGATGGATAGGAGCCAAGCACAGTAAGGTAGAGGCATTCTTTCGTAACTTCTTCAACCGCCTTCTCAACTTTCCTGTCCGCAATATGTCCTTCCATATCAACAAAGAATATATACTCCCAAGCCTTCTTCCTTGAAGGTCTTGACTCTATCTTTGT
>CAXMSH010000138.1:0-4355 GCA_964195875.1 Thermodesulfovibrionia bacterium | reverse complement strand
CATGATGAGCGTTCCTGGTTAGTAAAAATACCTGCTGATGTGTTGACGGATAATGTATCAAAGGCACCTACCAAGGTCATACTTGGTGCACGTGATCCTGAGAATCGACTTGTACTGGATTCCGCAAACCCTCGCGTATATTTCGGCAGCGGTTCTGAAACAAACATATGGCTCGATGCCCACATGGAAACATTTGTTAGTGAAAAAGACCCGGAAAATAAAAAGCGGCTTGCTGTTTTTACGCAGAAGCGGGGCAATATTGAACGGCTTTGCACTGCGGCAAGGCTTGCAGAGCAGCTTGAAAATCTGGACTTTTTTATCCGTCCGGTAAATATACAGGATGAAGAAATAACCGAGCATAACCATGATGTTAATAAATTCTATGCATCCCTGAATAATACAAGTAAACATGTGATGGCCGGTCTTACAAGCCTTGATCAGCTTGATAATGTAGTAAAGATGGCCGAGATAATCGCCGGCGGTCCGGAGGCATTGAAGGAAAACCCTGTGATCTCATTTATCACCTGTACGGTAAAGAGTCCGCTCGAGATGGTGGATGATGCTACACAGAAGCTCATCGAATTTTCTAAACGCGGCCTGCCGTTTGTAGTTTCAAGTTCTCCTCAGGGCGGCTCTACTGCTCCGATACAGGAAGCGGGCATGGTGGCCCAGATCAATGCGGAGATACTGTCGGGCATTGCCCTTTCGCAGATGGTAAATCCTGGTGCCCCTGTGATTTTCGGGAGCGTACCGGTTCGGGCCAGGATGGATAACCTGCATGACATGTATGGAGCGCCCGAGTTTAACCAGTACAACCTTGACTGTGTACAGATGGCAAGACATTACAAGGTTCCTTGTTATTCAACCGCGGGGGTAGGAGACAGCTCAATACCCGGTATGCAGGCGACTATCGAGAAAATGTTTACGCATATTCCGATCGCCATGTCTGGTGCCCAGTACATACATTATGCCTTCGGTCTGCTCGACAGGACGAACATTTTCTGCCCTGCACAGGCAGTGCTGGACAACCAGCATATAGGGATGATTAAGCAATTCCTGAACGCTCCAAAGGTAGGAGAAGAAGATATAGAGACGGCAATGGTACAGATAACAAAGGTCTTTAATTCGAAGCAGAAACTTTATGCGCGATTTACACGGAAAGGCCTCAGGGACGGAAGCATTTACTCACACTACCCGTTTGAGGGTGATGGGGGAGGCGAGATCATAGAAAAGGCACTGGCAAGACTGGAGGAAGTCCTGGCAAGGCCGGTGAATTCTCTTGCAGATGATATTCAGAAAAGAATAATTCAGGAAGTACCGGGTATGCTGGCTCAGCATTTATAATTAACAATTACGAATTACGAAATTAGTTAAGGAGGAAAAATGGATAGCTCAAAACTAATCGATGATATAAAAACAAACGTTATACAGGGTAGGGTGACGAGTGATGACGAAGGGTTTGATGAGGGCTTTGAAGGTAAACCCGCAACCGTTGAACTTATAGAAAAAGCTCTTGAAGAGGGAACAGACATCAAAACCCTTATTGTAGACGGACTGACAGGCGGCATGAACATTGTGGGTGAGCGTTTTGAGAGCGGTATGTATTTGATCCCCGATATGCTGGCAGCTGCCGAGGCAGTGGGGCAGGCCATGGACATGCTGACACCCCATCTTGAAAAGGCAGGGGTAAAGAGTAAAGGGAAGTTCCTAATCGTGACAGTGAAGGGCGATCTCCATGATATAGGAAAGAATATTGTCTCGATAATGCTTAAGGGTGCGGGCTATGAGATAGTGGACATGGGGACAGACGTTCTTACTGAAAAAATCATCAGTGCCGTTGAGACGCATAAGCCTGATTTCCTGGGTATGTCTGCCCTGCTTACAACAACGATGCGCGAGATGCAGACTGTTATTGAGGGCCTTAAGTCAAAGGGTCTGAGAGACGATGTCAAAGTGCTGATAGGAGGTGCGCCGACTTCTCCTGAATTTACAGAGAAGATAGGCGCGGATGTGCATTGTGCAGATGCATTTCAGGCTGTTGATTATACAAATGCAAATGCAAATGCATAAGAAGATACTATGAAAGAAAAGATAGAAGAAATAACCGACGACAATCTAAAACCATATACTGCTGCCGTTAACACGGGGCAGTATGTCAAGAAGACCGGACTTACCGGAAAGTATGACAATGTACGCCGTTCCTGGGAAGACGAGGTGACGAGGCTTTTCATACGGCCCTACCTCAAGGAGACAGTTGACAGAAAGGCGCAGCGGCTTAAACGTTTGCGGATACTTGATATTGGCTGCGGTGGGGGAGACGGCTATGATCTTCTCATGGGCATTACTGCCAAGGATGTGGGTATATATGAATACGCTGTTGATCTGATCAATCCGGAGCAGCTAGGGTTCTACAGGGGGATAGACATAAACCCCGACCTTATAGAACAGGCGAACGAGCAGTTTTCTCTCAACAAAAAAGTCGTCTTTGAATGCGGCGACTGCTTTGATTCATCCTTTACCAACAGTAAGCCGTTCGATGTATACTTCACATCATACGGGACTATTTCTCACTTTACAGCCGATCAGACAGCCGCTCTTATTAGTGATATTGCAATACATTCAGAAAATGATGCAATACTTATCATAGACTGGCTGGGACGTTTCTCATATGAATGGCAGGACCTCTGGTCTGCTGACAGAAAAGAACAGTTCATGGATTACAGGATATCATATATCTATCCGCCCGAGGAAAGAGACCAAGTGGATATCCAGTCATTTCCTCTGAAGCTTACATGCCGGGAAGGGGCAATGGCTATTATAAATGATGCAAGCCGCCGCTCAGGTGTGGAAATAAAGGTAAAGAAATTTTTTGATCGGTCGATATTTGTAGGCAGGCATATTGATACAGCAGAGTACAACAGGAACTGCACGCCGTTGAGAGAAGTAGTAAATTCTCTCCTGGAGCCCAACATTCGTACCGATCTTAATACACTTATCGTAGACTATGTGCCGAGAGAAGGTTTTTCTGAACTCAACCGCTTCTTTGATAAATTTTCCTCCAGCTGGAATTCTCTTGTGAACCACACAATTGAATTCCTGGCGAATTACGGAGATGAGCCGAAAACAGCGGAATGCGGCTCTGATATTTACCACTTTTATCCCAAACCGCTTCAGCAGGCTGTGCAGACAATGGAGCAGGTAGTTACATCGACAGGCGGTCTTCCCGGTGACAGCAGGGCAAATATCATCGAACCACAGCTTGCGTATGCACTCAGAAAACTTGAGATGGAGCTTCAGACAGGTGATGGCCTGGGACACGGGCTTGTCGGGGTTTTTGAGATAAGGAAATAAGTGATAATTCAAAAAACAGGAGAAAGATTGGACGGTTAAAATTATGTGCGGAATTTCAGGAATTTGGAATAAAAACAGTAACGAAGAAGTAAGTGGAATGATGGATCTCATGACCCATCGTGGGCCTGACGCCAGGGGGATGTTTATCTCTCCTGATAATAATGGGACTCTGGGACATACCAGGTTAAGCATTATGGACCCGGAAGGCGGGGACCAACCGATTTACTCTGAAGACAAAAGTAAGGCGATCATTGCAAACGGAGAAATCTATAATTTCCCAAAACTCCGGCCTGAAATTGCCAGGAAGCATACGTTTTCTACAACAAGCGACAGCGAGGCAATTCTGCATCTTTATGAAGAGCATGGTCCCTCTTTAGTAAATCAACTGGATGGTATGTTTACCTTTGCCATTGCCGACGGCAGTGATATTATGCTGGCCCGTGATCCGATTGGCATCAAATCACTATATTATGGAAACTGCAACGGACAGCTTATGTTTGCTTCTGAACTGAAAGCAATTGCTCCGTATTGTGATGACATTAATGAGTTCATGCCCGGCACCTATTACCATTCGAAAGAGGGTTTCAAAACTTTTTATTCGGTGCCTGACTTGCAGCCTGACAGCCGTGTTTCTATCGAGGACTATATAAAAGAAATCAGGGAGACCCTTGAGGTCGCGGTAGTGAAACGTCTGATGAGTGATGTGCCTGTCGGGGCGTTTCTTTCTGGAGGACTGGACAGCAGTCTCATCTGTGCGATAGCGCGGAAGCACTTGCCCGAACTCCATACGTTTTCTGTTGGCCTGGAAGGGAGTCCTGATATAGAGGCGGCGAGGATTGTCTCGCGTCACCTGGATACTATACACCACGAGTATATTCTCACTCCAAAGGAACTCGAAGATAAACTACCTGAGATCATTTATTATCTCGAGTCTTTTGATCAGGATCTGGTAAGGAGCGCGTTTCCCTGTTATTTTACCTCAAAAATTGCGTCCGATTACGTGA
>CAXMSH010000137.1:0-4369 GCA_964195875.1 Thermodesulfovibrionia bacterium | reverse complement strand
GGGTAAAAAGTATAAAGAAGACCGAAATAACCATATATTTCGCGTTCCCTGTCTTCACTGCTTCCTCCTCACTCCCTTTCGTTGTCTTCTTTAAATCAGTGATACTGAAGGCAACTGCCAGACTGACAAGTGAGAAACATCCCAGCGTAACCGTTAATACATTCAGCGCGAAGAGCACCTTGCCAATACCTATAAAGAATAAAGAGAATGCTATCAGCAACAGTCCCAGAATAAATACCGGAACAAATAATAAGAAGAATTTTGTCAGGATATATATCCTTCTGGTTACAGGGGCGGTCTTTATTATCCACAGAGAACTCCCCTCAGAAACAATTACCGGATAAACAAGTTTTGAGCATAATGATGCAATTATAATCAGTATAAGCCCCAGATTAATAAATGAGACAATATACTTGAGTTTAACGGCATATCCTTCCCAGTTTAAGGGAAGTGAGGAGATACTGAAGAGATAAATAATGATCAATGAAAAAAGGATAAGGTTCTGTTGAACATTTTTTATGTCACGGAATTGATATATAAGGTCTTTTCGAAGAAGCGCTGCGCTCTGGCTGCCTGATGAGGGCAAAAACAGTTTAACCGCCCTTGAATTAATGATCTTACCTGCAAAGCCGGAAATATTAGAGCCATGACTTCTCTTCTCTTTGAGAATTATTCCCCCTCCCTGCAGAAGACTCCATCCTCTGTAATGATACCTGCTGTATATAAAAGATATAAAGATAGCTGTTACATAGGGAGTAAGCAGGAGCAGAGAGACAAAGATGAATGTATCGCCATAGTTTTTATTGAGAAAATTAAAGATAGCCTCACTGAGCCATCTGGTAGGCAGCAATATAAATGAAGGTGCGCTGACCCCGCTAAGAAAGATCTTTGCATTCGCAAATAACTCAGGATTTACAAATCTTTCGGGCCTGAAGATCCTCAGCAGGGTAACGGTACCGATAACGGTGATCACTCCTAAAGAGATCATGAATTTCTTCAGCCTTCTGACATGAAAGATGCCTGACAGCATAATGGTTATGCCTATACCGAGATTAACGGGGATGGTCGAAAACAGCATCAAAAGTATAAATGAATAAAAATAATAAATAAGGCCTGCCTGGAACATGACCCCTGAAGAAACGAGAAGCGGTATGCCAAAGATTATGAGCATCCATGAAGTCTTCAGGTGTGTCTCAAAAAGCCTTGAAAAGAAGAGTGAGGTCCTGTTTACCGGCGATGTCATTAGAAGAGTTAATTCATCCGACTGATAATACCTGTCAAGTGACATGACAGCACCGTTAATTACCTGTACAAAGAAGATGATCATAAAAATAAGCGAATATCCCTTGATGAGCATAATATTAAAGATTTCAGGGGATAGATTCTGCAATTCGCCCATACCTGAAATTAAAAGTTTGGTAACTAATAATATAAAGGCAAGGCTTGAAAGGATATAGAAGAGCGCCTTTTTGTAGAAGGACCTGCCGGAACTGAAGAGATCATTTTTCAAGGTCCAGAAGATCGGGGAAAGCAGAGTAAAAAAATCCTTCAACAGGAGCCTCCTTTATAATTTATAATCTGAGGTGAGACGCAAAAAAATATCTTCAAGTGTTTTATCGTCGGATTGCGCGTAATCTTTAAGATTATCACTTGAACCCTGAGCGGCTATTGAGCCCTTATTGATAATCGCTATATTATCGCAAAGTTCCTCGGCAATGGCTATGACGTGCGTGGAAAGCAGTATGGTAGTGCCCTCATCCCTCATTCCGAGCATGCAGTCTTTTAACAGCCTTATCCCCTTTGGGTCAAGCCCGTTATGCGGCTCGTCCAGTATCACTACCTTTGGTCTCCTCATGAATGAGGAGGTGAGAAGGAGCCTCTGCCTCATCCCCAGTGAAAAGCTGGATATGAGCTCATCCTTCCATTTAAAGAGCCCGAATGTCTTAAGATATTCCTCAGCGTTAATTATGAACGCCTCCTCCCTCAATCCGTACAGCCCTCCGATAAAAGTTATGTATTCCCATGCGGTAAGCTTGTCAAAGATATGGCTCTTTTCAGGGATATAGGCAAGAGATCTCTTTGCGCTGACCGGGTCACTGCTAATATCTTTTCCACCGATCTTTATCAGCCCGGAGTCCGGTCTTAATAATCCTACCATCATCTTGATTGTTGTTGATTTGCCTGCGCCGTTCGGCCCGAGAAGCCCGAATATCTCTGAAGAGCCGACCTTCAGGGTGAGGTTATTAACCGCTGTAAGATCACCATATCTCTTGGTGCAATCTACCATCTCTATCATATCGCCTCCATGATCTCAATTTCGATATCCCTTAAATCATCAATTATGGATATTATCTCTTCCAGCGTGCCCTGCTTAAGCGGGATATGGGTCACATCCGCAGGGAACTGGGCGAAGGCAGGGTCAGCAGGCACCCACTTGTCCAGCCATACCTCCGGCCACGTATGAAAATAAAAATACCCGTTAAAATATATGAGTCCTCCCACAAGACGGGTCGGCAGACCTCCGGCACGGGCATAGGAAGCAAACATTACCGTTCTTTCCAGATAATCTCCTGAAAGTGATTCGAGAATCGCCGCCGAATCTGAAAGACAAAATTTAGCCCACACCTTTACCAGGCCATCCATATATCCATTCAGATATTTTGCAAACGATACAGGATCGTTTTCATATCTCCTTGCATATATAAGAGCCGTATCCCGTAAGGGCTTGTAATCACTTAGAACCCATTTGTCCGGATTTAAATAATCTATCATATTAATTTTATCGTATGGCAGTTTATATCTTGCCTCTTTTAATTCCTCACTACTGACTTTATTAATTATAAGAGTATCCCTGTCCAGCACTATATTGCCCTTTTTGTATATTTCAGGGTCAAGCTCAAACCCTTCTATCTTCAGCCTTAAACGTGTCAATCCCCGTGTATCAGGAATTATCATGTTGGATTTAAAATACGGCAGGGACGTATAGTCAAAAAGTATCCTGTCAGCAGGTTCCTTTGCAAAAGTTTCAACCTGATAATAAAAAGTTAATCCTGAAGGATCTTCCTTTTTAATGATTATTCCGTCTTCATTGCTCCATATAACTGAGTCTCCCACTCTGAATTTATAAATACTTCGTACAACAACCCCAACCTTCACCGGCCTGATCTCCTCCAGAACAACTCTCACATTATCAATTGACAGACTCGCGTAATTGAGTATGGGCACGTTAAATAACATATCAGGAGCCAGATCTTTCCTATGGATTGCCGGTATAAATGTTGTAGGAAGAAAAAAGTCCCTTCCTTCTATCGATGTTTTATGCGTCTTTCTCTTTTGGGGAGATTCAAGAAAGGTGATCATCTCGTCTCCGTCAACCTCACCGGCAGCTCTGATACCTGCCTCATCCTTTAACTTCGATGAATACTCAAAGGATTTTACAGCATAACTCAGATCGCTAAGGGACTTCATCTCCTCAATAAGTATTCTCTCTTCCCCGTCCTTTTGGACCTTTATCTCGCTTCTGTACTTCGTTATAATTTCGTCACCGGCCTTTTCAAAAGTTGTCATTGCAAAACCAACCTTATTCGTCCCAATATAAATATCGTGCCAGTCGGTTCTCTTGCTAAATGATTCCCTGATAATATCCAATTTGCCCAGAGATACGCCGGTGTAGTTTTTGTACAGAAGGAGAGCTATAAGAACAAACCATATGAATACAACTATTATATTGACTGATTTTGAGATCTTCACAATAAATATATTAAAACATTATCATTGTCATCACAATAAGATTCTCACGGAGGTGAAAACAGGGAGGCGTGAAATTATATGAATAACGCTATCTGCTCTGCCTTCTCTTCAGGGGTTAATACCGGATAGTTGTTGTCAAAACAGGCGGTGCAGAATTTTTCCGGGGAAGGGACCACTTGGAGCAGTCCCTCAATGTCCAGATAAGTAAGGCTGTCGGATGTGACGAACTTCTTTATCTCCTCAACCCTGTGCGTTGAGGCTATAAGCTCCTTTCTGGTAGGAGTATCAATACCGTAAAAACAAGGCCCTATTGTCGGAGGCGAGCTTATCTTAAGATGGACCTCCCTTGCCCCTCCGACCTCTCTTAACATCTTCACGATCTTCTTGCTCGTTGTTCCCCTGACTATTGAATCATCGACAACAACGACACGCTTACCCTCAAGAAGCTTTCTCACAGGGTTTAACTTCAGCTTTACCCCAAAATGCCTTATAGCCTGTCGGGGTTCTATGAATGTGCGGCCGACATAGTGATTTCGGATCAGTCCGAAATCAAAAGGTATCTTGCTCTCCTCAGCATAACCTATCGCCGCGGGCACGCCGGAATCAGGTACCGGTATGA
>CAXMSH010000136.1:0-4381 GCA_964195875.1 Thermodesulfovibrionia bacterium | reverse complement strand
TATAAGTTCGTAAAGTAATGACGAGGGACAGGACAGTTCATGTCTGTTTGGGGATTTCTGGTTAATGACCGTCAGGAACCGGTCGGGGATTTTGTCCATATCCACAAAATTCAACAGCTCTGTGAATATCGAGGTCGGCATGTAGAATTTTAGTGTAGGAATCTGCACTGCGAGTCGGAGGAACCCTTCAATCGCCTCGGTGGGGGATTTACCGAAATCATAGCGGATATCAGGGTTTACAAACAGGCTTGTATCCAGTACTACCCTGTCTTCACTAAGCTTTACAGGTTCCATTGAGATCAAGAGTGAGAGTATCCCAGAGCTTACATTGAGGGCACCTGCCAGCCCAGTCCTTTGATGTGTAGCCGCATTTGGAACAGCAGAATGGCACTATGAGGGGTCTTTCGACCATTACTGCCTTCTTGAGTTCCTCTACCGCCTTGTCATTCTGAGAGCGCCTCTCATAGATGTTTCCAAGCAGCGCGTGCAGTTCGGAGGAATCAAATGTGGAGGTATCGATCGCGGTGGCTGTCTCAAGCGCGTAATCTATCATCTCAAGCCTGTAATAGAGTTTAGCGAATAAGAATTGAAGCTTTTGATCATTCTTACTCTTCTGAATCGCCTTCTGGTAAATCTCTATAGTTCTGCCAGGCTCTCCCAGCGCTATAAGGTGGTCTTCAAGTCTCGCAAGGATGACCAGCGAAGATGTTGCATCATACCCCTTAGTAAGGGTTCTCTCGGCTTCATCGTTGTCAGCGTCCTTAAGGTATGCCTCCGCGAGGGTCAGGTATGCAGAGACGAAACTCTCCTCTTTTTTGATAATTGATTTAAATATCTTTATGGCCTTATCTGCGGCGCCTTCCTCAAGATAATGATTCCCCATTTCGAACCTGAACCCCGTCAGATTTCTCTCCTCTTTCTGCATCTCCTGGGGTGAAAGATCAATCTTCAGTATCTTTTGCTGAACGTCAAGAAGCTCCTCCCATTTACCGGTCACTTCATATAGATCTCTTTTTTTGAAGAGTGCCTTGGGGTTGTTCTCGTCGATATCAAGGATATTATCGATATATTTTAATGCCTCCAGCCAAATATTATCTGCTTCAAAGACCTTCGCAATAGAAAAGAGCACCTCTATACTCCTGGGTTTTATCTTTTTTGCCCTTAAATAAAACTCCTTTGCTCTGGAAAACTCTTCTTTATCAAAGTGGATATCACCAAGTCTTAGCAGCGCGTTTAAGTGGGAGGGATCGCTCTCGATGATTCGTGTGAAGAGCTCCAACGCTTCCTTATAACGGCGGGCAAAGAACGCGTCCAGTCCCTTTGCGTATAACTCCTGAATCTTCAGGGCCTTCTTCTCCTGCCTCTGGGTCTGCCAGTGTCCAATATACCGTCTGGTGCCGCTAATGGCAATGACGATCAGGGCGGAGAGTAATCCGAACAGTGTGGATGTGAGTATCAGGGCGATAACCGGAACCTCATAGATATTACCCTCCCACAGGGTAAGCTCGACAGAACCCTTATTAAAGTATGCAAGCAGGCTGAGAACTGCAAGGAATAGTATTATAAGAAAGCTAACAAGTTTCCACATTATTTCGTCTCTTTAAAACTGGTGCAGTAATATTATCCCCGGAAACCCGATATCTACGAGCCGCCTGTTTTAGCAGGTTAACTACAAATCTATCTGTGGTGCGTCTTTCCAGAGCCTCTCAAGCTCATAGTATTCCCTTGTCTCTTTATTGAATATATGGACAATAAAATCGCCGTAGTCCATCAGTACCCATCGTGAAGCGGTCAAGCCCTCTTTCCCAAGGGGAGAGATATTGATACTTGAGAAAGCTTTTTCAATCTCCTCTGCGATCGCCTTTATCTGTACCTGGTTCTCTCCAGTACAGATCACGAAATAGTCCGCAATGGATGTAAGTCCTTTCAAGTCTAGGATTATAGTATTTACGGCCTTTTTGTCTATGGCAATAAAAGCGGCCTTAATTGCCTTTTCCCTGTTATCTAAAGAACTCTCCTCCCCTTGTCAGGCTGATTTGAATAGATGAAAGGCTGGATACGGAATTTAGGATGTTACCCGCCTTTCTGTTATTTGCTGCTCAAGTAAAGCCTATGAGAAATTATATAGGATTTTACTAAATCAGGCAAGAGATATTTTGTATTCCTGCCTTTTATCAGCATATCCCTGATATGGGAGGCTGAGATGTTAAGTCCGGTGACACAGCAAAGGAAGCATTTTTTTTCATCAGATATGTTGAAAGAGAAGAGATCTTTGACTCCCCTGTCAAGTTCTGAAAATATTTTTTTTGGGACCTTCTTGAGGTAAGGGGAGGATGATATATCTGAAAAAGAATATCCAGGCCGCGAAATTACAACAATGTTTGCCAGACTCATAAGGCTGTCCGGTTCTTTCCAGCCGGGCAGGTCGATAAAGGCGTCAATCCCGATTATAAAATAAAGGTCTGTTCCCTTTGTGTTAAGTTTCCTGACGGTGTCGATGGAATATGACTTGCCATGCCCCTTTGTCTCGATATCGGATATTGAAAAGTGCGGGTTGTCATCTATCGCCATTCTGACCATTTCATACCTGTGGCGTGCACTGACCAGCCGCGGCTTAGTGAAGGCAGGCCTGCCCGATGGTATAAAACAGACTTTATCCAGTGATAGCATATAATATACATCTTCAGCAGTTCTGAGATGTCCGATATGTATCGGGTTGAATGCCCCTCCGTAAATGCCAATTTTCATGGAATCCTTTTTGTCAGCCATTCACTATCGGTATTAATTCATATGGTCAAGAACTGACAGGCTGTTGAAAAGACTTTTTATTAGTAGTAGTTGTCATACCCGCAGAGGCGGGTATCCAGCAACCTATTGAAAAGACTGGATTCCCGTATTTACGGGAATGACGGCAAAAGGTTAAACCATATTTAAATGAGTTTTTCAACTGACAACTGACAACTATTACGTCCTTATCTGCCCGCTGCCCAGTACAATAAACTTGGAACATGTCAGTTCTTCAAGTCCCATCGGGCCGCGAGCGTGTATCTTGTCTGCCGATATGCCCATTTCGGCACCGAGACCGAACTGAAAGCCGTCATTAAATCTTGTTGATACATTCACAAAAACGGCTGAGGAATCAACTTCTTTCAGGAACTTCATGGATTTACTGTAATCATTTGTAACGATGGCATCAGAATGCGAGGAGCCGTACTTTGCGATGTGGTCCATCGCCTCTTCAATATCCTTAACAACCTTAATATTCATGATCTTATCAACGTATTCTGTGTGAAAGTCGCTCTCTTCGGCTTTGGTGATGGTTTTATCGTATTTCCTTGTGCGCGGGCACCCCTTCAGTTTTACTCCGGCTTTTCTGAACCTCTTTATCATGCCTGGAAGAAACCTTCCCGCAATCTTTGAATCCACCAGCATCGTCTCCATGGCGTTACATGTACCGGGTCTTTGGACTTTTGCGTTGAAGCAGATCTCTTCTGCCATCTCTATTTCCGCGTCACGGTCGACAAAAACATGGCATATTCCCTTGTAATGTTTGAGAACCGGGATCCTTGAATTTTCGGTAACAGCCCTTATCAGCCCTTCGCCACCCCTGGGTATTATCAGGTCTATTATTCCTTCAAGCTTGAGCATCTCCATAACGGCCGACCTTTCAGGTGTGTCAATGAAGGTAATAACTCCTTCGTGAATTCCCTGTGCCTTAATGGCGTCTTTAAGTATCTTAACTATGGCTCTGTTTGAATTAATAGCCTCTGATCCGCCTCTCAGGACCACCGCGTTGCCTGCCTTGAGGCAGAGCCCTGTTGCGTCTGCCGTTACATTGGGCCTTGATTCATATATTATCCCGATAACCCCGATAGGCACCCTCATTTTTCCTACCCTCATACCGTTTGGCCTGGTCCACATTCTGGTAATTTCACCTGAGGGGTCGGGAAGTTTAGCTATTTCTGCAAGACCCTGTGCCATTTCGTTTATCCTTTTTTTAGTCAGTGTAAGCCTGTCTATCATAGCTTTGCTAAGACCCTTCTTCTTAGCGGCGCTGATATCTTTTCTATTAGCGGTTGCCAGTTCTCCTGATTTTTTCAGAAGCGCAGCGCCCATCTTTAGCAATGCGTTATTCTTCTGTTCCGATGAGGTCCTCGCGACTGCCCTTGCGCCCTCTTTCGCGAAAACTGCTTTCTTCAGTACAAATGATTTAATATCCACAGATGCCTCCTGAGTCTTTAATTTATTTCATGACCGGTTATTAAGGGACTCGTTTTATAAAATTAATTTTAGCATACCTACCGGGGGAAATAGGCAAAATACTATTAACCTGAATTGGGCGATTCTTGCTATTCTTTTTTTTATTATGTCATTCCGGCTT
>CAXMSH010000135.1:0-4389 GCA_964195875.1 Thermodesulfovibrionia bacterium | reverse complement strand
GTACGGGCTACGAACACTGAATTTGGTCTGGACTTAATCTATGAAGAAAAATTGTCAAAGATGGAGAAAAGAGAGATCAAGAGTAGGATGGTTAAAAAGTTTTATGAACGGTATCAGATACCCCTGGTTTTCACACTTATCCTGCTCTGCCTCGAACCATTTATCAGAGAACGAAAAAAGAACGGATAACCACAGAGTACACAGAGTAAAATATAATAACCTATGAATCTAATGACTAATTATTCTCTGTGCTCTCATTGCGGTTAGCAATCATTTGTTTTAATTTAAATACGTTTCAAAATGGGTGTACATAGGCAATATGGTTCTAAATATTTTTATGTTAATTTATTTCTCTGTGATCTCTGTGGTGATCTGTCTTCTGTGGTGAGTAAGAAATGAAAAAAATATATTTAATTATATTAACCAGTCTCTTCCTGTTATTCCTGCCCTCGGCAGTCCTGGCTGGTTCAATCTCAAAGGGCATAAATGAAGGGAATAAGCTCTATAACGAGGGAAAGTACGATGAAGCCATAGAAAAATACAATGAAGCCATGGGGGAATCTCCCGATTCAGATATAGCCAACTATAATTCAGGGGCGGCAATGTATAAGAAAGGCCAATTCAATGAGGCGCTGGATGCTTTTACCCGCGCCCTGAATACAGAAGACCGGGAAATTGAGGAGAAGGCTATCTATAACATGGCGAACAGTAAATATCAGCTTGGCAGTCAGCAGACTGAAACAGATTTAAATTCAGCTGTTGCTTCGTATCGGGAATCACTCGATTATTATAAAAGGGCTATAGAGTTAAATGAGAATAATAAGGATGCAAAATATAATCATGAACTCGTTGAGAGGCAATTAAAGATACTTCTGGATAAAATAAAGAACCAGCCCCCCCAGGAGCAGGACGGAGAGGAGAAAAAAGATTCTCAGGAGCCTCAATCGAACGACGAGACACAGGACGGGAGTCAGTCGCAACAGGATCAACAGCAGGCACAAGAGTCTGAGGACGAAGAAACTGATTCAACGGAAGGCCGGGAGGAAATAGCAGGAGAAGAAGGAACAGCAGAAGAGGGCGAACCAGAGAACGATGAAGGAGAGGCACAGGAGATGTCTCCTGAAGAAGCAAGGATGCTTCTGGAAGCATACGGACAGGAAGAAGCAAGAGAAGAGATGAAGAAGGGACGGAGTCGATCTAAAGGAGTGCTGAAGGATTGGTAAATAAAGAAAAGGGTCTATGGGTCATAGGTTATGGGTTATAGTGATGGAAATTATTTTTCCGTCATTCCCGAGGTTCGTTGGTCGGGAATCCAGAAGTCTTTGAATACAATCATTAAAAAGCAATCATTTGAACACTTTCCGCCACGGCAGACCTGTCTGCCGACCCGCTTCGCCGAATCGAGGCCCGTTGCTTCGCCCCGAGGCGAGCGAGCAGGCAGGTTCGCTGAGGCGAAGAACCCTTGGTTTCAATAACATGAAGACCAAATACTACACATTATTATTATTTATGACATTGCTGGTTCTTCCTCTGACCGCTGCTGCTGAAGAGAAGCGTTTTGAGGCGTCGCTGGAGAGAAACGTTATTGCCCTTGGCCAGAGCGTCCAGTTGAGCCTTGCGTTTCAGGACACGAGGGATGTGCCGAGACCTGAACTGCCTGAAATAGACGGTCTTCAACTGCGGTATCGTGGTCCGTCAACGGTGATGTCCATCGTAAACGGCAGGATGTCATCTTCAATAACCCACATGTATTCTCTCATTCCGCTAAAAACAGGAAAATTCTCAATAGGGCCTTTATCTTTTGACTATAAAGGGAACACCTTTACATCCAATGCCCTTAATTTAGAAGTGGTGGACAGACCGGTTAGTTCGAAGGAACCCGCAGGAGGGTCGCAGGCCGAAGGCGTGGAACTTGGAGACAGGGTCCTTCTGGAAATGAAGGCAGGGAAAAACAGGGCATATATGAATGAAGTTGTTCCTCTGACCATCAAATTATATGTGAGCAGTCTTTCCATACGTGATATACAGTATCCCGCGTTTGAACACGAGGGTTTTTCAGCAGATGAATTCGAAAAACCTAAACAGTATCAGAAAAACAGAGGCGGGGTAATTTATGAAGTTATCGAATTCAATACAAAGCTGTTCGGCACAAGGCCGGGGGAATTCAGCCTCGGACCCGCTGAACTGAAGGCAAACATTCTGATAAAGAAACAGGGACGGAGACGTTCACCTTTTGGAGATATCTTCGGAAATGACCCGTTTGATAACTTTTTCGGAGGGTATGAGCAAGCTCCCATAGAGTTAAGGTCGGAGACATCGTCCCTGCAGGTCCTTCCCTTTCCTAAAGACGGAAAGCCGGAAGGTTTCTCTGGAGCGGTCGGGGACTTTGGACTCAGTGTTGAGGTATCGCCTGTAGAGGTAAAACAGGGGGACCCTGTTACTGTCAGGATGGTGGTTAGCGGAAGCGGCAATTTCAATACCGTAACCAGCCCCAGCCTTAAGGACGAAGAAGGTTTCAAGGTATATGAGCCGCAGGTTACACAACAGGGCAACAGAAAAGTATTTGAGCAGATACTCATTCCTCTTTCCGACTCAATCAAAGAGATCCCGGCTGTTTCATTCAGCTTTTTTGATCCGGTGAAAGAACAATACCGGACATTATCAAAAAGCCATATTCCGATCACAGTTAAGAAACGCGAAAAGGAAGAGGCGATAACCTTTGTCGAGGGGCCTCAGGCGGTTGAGAAGATTCTTTCAAAGGAAAAGCTGGGCAGGGACATCATCTACATAAAAGAGTCCCCAGGAAGATTGAGAAAAAGAGGTGGTTATCTTTATAAGAATCCGGTATTTCTGACATTCCAGTTCGTACCGTTGATTCTCTTTGTATCCGCGATGATGGTTCAGAGGAGAAGAGAGAGACTCAGGACTGACATTGTCTACGCGCGGAGGCTTTCAGCTCCGAGAAAGGCAACAAAAGGGATACGCAAGGCAGAGGGTTATCTGAAGAATAGCAAGTCAGAAGAATTTTACGGCTCCGTTTATAAGACACTTCAGGAGTATATAGGAGACAGATACCACATCCCCGCAGGAGGGATAACCTCTGACATTGTTGATACCTCATTGAAAGATAAGGCCATAGATGAGGGGATCCTAGTCAGATTAAAGGGTATATTTAAGGAATGCGATCTTGCGCGGTACGCGTCTTCCGGACTCGTGAAGTCTGATATGGAAAAGACGTTGAAGGACCTGAGGGAGGTCATTGATTACATGGAAAGGCATAAATCATGAAGAACAGGGGGAGGTTTTTGCTGTTGATGCTGTTATGTTCCCTGCTCACTCTTTTTTTATCATCCGTTACGGGTTTCGCACAGGCAGAAAAAAGCGGTGATCCGGACTATATCTTTTACAAGGGCAATACCCTATATGAAGAGGGAAAATATGACGAGGCGATCAGGGAATATTCAAAACTGCATGAGCAGGGTTTTGAAAGCGGCAGTCTTTACTACAATATCGGGAACTGCTATTTCAAAAAAGGTGACATAGGCAGGGCGATACTCAATTATGAGAGGGCAAAAAAGCTGATTCCGGGTGACAGCGATCTGGCGTCAAATTATACCTATGCGCGCTCACTCATTAAAGGAGATATATCAAAGGCATCAACTCCATGGCTTAAACGCTTATTAAATAAATTTGATTATTTTACAATTAACGGCCTGACCGTGTTCCTTTCCGCACTGTTTGCATGTACGGGCTTCTTTTTACTCGCAGGGCTGTTCATACGCTCACTGAAGAGGTATTACCGATTTGTCCTGCCCCTTCTGCTCATTATTTTCATGGCTGGTGCGTTCTCTCTTTACAGCAGAGTCTCAATGCTCGGCAAAGAAGCTGTAATTGTATCAGATACTGAGGATGCTAAATTTGAACCGATCGATACCGCCACCACACATTTTACCGTGTATGAGGGGATGAAGGTTTCTATTCTTGAATCGAAAAAAGACTGGAGCAAAGTTGAGAGATTCGATGGCAAGGTTGGGTGGATAATGAGTGGGAGTATGGAGAGGATATAAATAATCACTTACCTCTTTCACGGTACGAGTAGTAACCTGCAAATTACCGCCACTTCTCCAGAGAAAAGAGGCGTCAGTAACATCTCTAAATAAATGAAAAACTCATCAAGGCAAAGGGGTGTCTGTGTACGCTATATTGGCATCATCCGACTTATGGGCTTCAAGCGGCTTGCGGGCTTTTATATCCTCGACCCAGTCAGGGTTCAGCAGGATCGATTTTGCGCTCAGGATTATGTCCGCGTCATTAAGCGCATTATCGGCGGTTATGCGGTCATAGATCTTTCCACAGATCATTATTGGTTTATCTGATACTTCCCGGGTC
>CAXMSH010000134.1:0-4421 GCA_964195875.1 Thermodesulfovibrionia bacterium | reverse complement strand
CTTTAATCAGGATGCTGATCAGCAAGAAAAACTGATACCGCCGCTCCTCACTATAATAAAACCCTTCAACCTGTGCCCTGTATTTAAATTGTCCTCTTGATATTACGCGTTTAATGCACATAAAATTAATTAACTCGTAATAAATCCTGAAAAGCAGTTTTTTGTCATTCCCGTGGAAACGGGAATCCAGTCTTTTAAAGTAGTTACATATTTCCTGGATACCCGCTTTCGCGGGCATGACGACTTTTTATGATTGTATCAAAATTCATTAACACGTTTTGTTATATTATTTTTGTTAAGTCAAGGGAGGCTATAAAATATGGAACCAGTACTTAATGACATTGAAGTGAGAGTTCTTGGATGCCTTATTGAGAAGGAGTTCACCACACCTGATTACTATCCCATGACACTTAACGCTTTAACAAACGCGTGCAACCAGAAATCAAACAGAAACCCCGTTGTCTCTTTTGAAGAGACAACGGTTGTACGCGGGCTGGATGAGTTAATTAAAAAAGGCCTGGCCGAAAAGAGCCTCAGGGCAGACAGCCGTGTACCCAAATACAGCCACTTATTTACGGACAAAATGACTCTGAGAGACAGTCAGACAGCCGTACTTTGCGTATTAATGCTGAGGGGTCCTCAAACCGCTGGAGAGATCAGGGGACGGGCCGAGCGCATGCACAGGTTTGCGGAGATTGCGGAAGTTGAGGAGATACTGACCGGTTTTATGGACGGGGAAGAACCAATGGTCGTTAAACTCCCGAGGCAGACAGGCCTGAAGGAACGCCGGTATATGCACCTGCTGTCAGGGATGCTCCTTGTTAATGAATCCGAAAAAAGCATTCCTGAAGAAGCCGCGACTATCAAGGTGCGGACTGAAAATGACCGGATATCAAAACTTGAATCTGATTACGAGTTACTTCGCAGGGACTTTGATGAACTTAAAATAGCGTTTAAAGAACTAAAATCACAATTCGACTAGATTTTATAGCTGGCGTTTACCGGCTTTAAGAATGCTTAAAATTTAATTTGAATTGCTCTGCCGGCTTCAAACAGTTTCTTCCTGTAATCATTAACTTCAGAATCTGCTATAATGTGAAGGTTATAAACGGTAATCTTGTTTTCATTCAATTATCCTGATATAATTGTCAAAGTATGAAAAACTTTAATCCAGAGAAGCATATCAAGTAAAAGGAAAAAGCTATGAAAAAGTATATTATTTGTATCTTGATTTTATCATTTGCAATTTTAGGTCTTACATGCAATGCAGACGCCGATGTAACTCCCGTACCTGGCGGCTATGAGGTCAGCTATCAAATTGATCTGAGCGTCGGCACATCAAATGACCTCGACATTCTGGACACCTTTATTTTCGAATGGAATGAAAACGGCGATTTCAGTGTGGACTATCCATACACCATCAACAATAGGGGGAGAACGCTGATCAATCACACTATCGGCTTCAAGCCCACTGCAGCACTGCTGATGGGTTATGGTCTGGGTATTCCGGGTATCGGAGATGAAAAAGATCATATGTTCACAGTCATCAGTTCGGGATTTGCCAACAGCGTCATCGGCCAGAAATGGAGCCAAGCGTTTCCCGGGGTACCTCCCGACCCCAGGATTGGTCATAACGCAATGATCAACCTGCTGAAAAATGCTGCTGCCGGGAATGCATCAGCCCTCAATCAGTTAACGGAATTCGTTAAAAAGGAAGGTTACAAGGCTGGCTTTGATCCGATAGGAAGTTACAGAGTATTTGAATGGACTACAGGGGGCCCTATAGATTTTTTGTATCAAGTCCCTGCACTTTCAGGTTACGGTATTATTGCCTTCATGATACTCGCTGGAATTGGGTCTATTTATTATCTTAGGAGAAAAAGGATAGAGAGTTGAATAGATTTTGCAGAAGCAAATATTAATGGGCGAGATATAACATCTCGCCCTTTTTTTGAATGTTTCAACCAATAATCATCAGTTTCTATAGACCTCAAAATTATTGACTTGTAGGTAAAAGCCTTTGCCGGATGCTAGTGATAGTCAAAAGGATAGATTAAATCCCTGCGTCTCTTTTCGCCCTTAATTCCCAGACTTCAGGCGTCATGACCCCCATGGTCCCAATTTCGATTCTTGAGGGATTGATAATTACTACACAATAATTCGGGTCATCCGGCCCGGAGAAGTAGTTGTTCAGTTCATCGAACCAGAAGGCATCAAGTTCAACACGATCAGTCGAGACCTTAACTCTGGATTTCGAGGCAGACTACTTAGGGACAATAGAATTATTTAAAAGGTCTTCCGAAAATCCCTGCGGTGACTGTCCGTTTCGCGAGTAGAGATAAAGAGCGGCCTGGAAGATAGTCTGCAGAGTTGACTGGACAAGCGCGAGGGTAATAAAATAAATTGCTGCCAGAAAAAAAAGGCTGACAAGAATGGCGGTGCTTCCGGATACCATGCCCAGAAGTATTAAAAGAAATGCGGGGATTCCAAGCACAAAGAAGACCAGTCCAAAGCTGAAACTGCCTATTATCTGTTCGCCCCATGTCTTTTTGAACATTGAAGCTGATTTTTTGAGCGCATCGAGCGGGTTAATTCTCTCAACTACCATTATAGGAACCACAAGGAAACTGGCCAGTGTCCAGGCCATGCCTAAAAGCGCGATAACGATTTTACCGACACCCTTGGATTTATCTTCAAGAATACGAAGAACAATCCCGACAGTTGCGGCTATCAGCGCCCATCCGACAATTAAGGGTAGTCTGGCGACCGCGGTTCGCAGACCGTCGCGAACCGTAGGGTCTCCGCCCCGCATGCGGATGGTCGCGCAGGAGACGATAGCGGAATTGAAAAAGACGATAACAAAATAATTGCAGAAGTAAAATGCGAAGAGCAGGATGTAATACATCACCGACTGGTCAGTTGATGTCTCGTCACCAATCGTCTGCCAGCTCCCGCTCAGGAAGATCGGAAGAGAGAATGAAAGCAGAATAAGCAGACAGCAGATTCCTGAGATCAGAGGGAATATCAGCATTTCCCTGTCTTTTTTCAGGACCTCCCATGAAGCGCCCATCAAAGACCATGTATTTGAAAACTTCTGCATCATAATGGCATCCCCTCCTGATGAGTTGAAAGCAAAATTAATATTAATAAAAGTATATCAGATCAAAGGCTGAAACCAAAGAAAGAACTTTGGGGAAATCAGGATTATTACAAGTTAAAATCATTATTAGCAGGTTGAAACACGCAAAAGGATAAATACCCCAGGCGGATGATTTAGTTATTTCTGAAGTCTCCAATCCTGGAACCTGCTATAATGTGATGGTTGTAAACTATAATAAAAAGAATTATGAACTGTCCAAATTGCAATCATCTGCTGAAGAATATCAAATATGAGAGTCGAAGTATTGATATATGTGAAAACTGTGCAGGCTTGTGGTTTGATGAAGATGAATTTCTGCCTGTAATAAACAGCTTGATTTCTAATGATAGAGTTAGCAATCAGACAATAAAAGAAGCTTTCAGGAAGGGATCTGAATTAGAACCCGTTGATACATATATAAGAAAGTGTCCGAAATGCAAAATTGATATGCATACTTTCAACTATTGCCATGATTCAAATGTTTTTTTAGATAAGTGTCCATCCTGCAAAGGAGTTTGGGCTGACAAAGGAGAGCTGCGACAAGCAGCTAAACATATAAAGGGTAATCCAAGCATGAACAACTATGCCAAGGCTCTAATAAAAGCTACAAAAAAATATCCTAATGCCAGTAAAATTAGCAAATTAAGTGCGCTTTTTGTTGCTTGTATTTATCTTATTGGCTCGCTTTATTATGGTGGGGAAATATTTTTACGAACCTTAATGTATTTAATCTGGCCTATAGCATTCATTTTCTTTGGGGAAGAACTTGGAAGTTTGACAGGTATCAGGTTCAGATTAACTCTTGCTGCTCCTGTAGTTACAAAACCAACACCGGGGATAATAGTAGTGTTTATCGGATGGGTAATGCTTTTGATACCACTGGTCATTGCAATGTACAACTTTATTGCTGGATAAAACACTAAAGACAGAAAACCTACTAACTTCCTCAATCATCCCCAAACCTGCTGTAATGAGAAGGTTAGCAACGTTAATCAACAGGGCAGTATATCAAATTAATGTTGTTATATAAGCTTTCAATCAATAATCTTCAGTTATATTTTTCTTCGAAATCGTTTGTGTACTCAACCCTTCTGTTACGGTTGATATTTACTTTATAAGAGAGCTTTTCGCCCTTATTTCCCCGGCTCCCAGACTTCAGGTGTCATGCTCCCCATGGTCCCAATTTCTATGCTTGAGGGTTTGACAATTACTACACAATAATTCGGGTCATCCGGCCCGGAGAAGTAGTTGTTCAGTTCATCGAACCAGAAGGCATCAAGTT
>CAXMSH010000133.1:0-4426 GCA_964195875.1 Thermodesulfovibrionia bacterium | reverse complement strand
CGGACGGTCATCGGGAACTGGAGTTCAGCGCTGGCCAAGTTCTTCTTCAACTTCCTATCTAAAGGCGATATGGAATATAATGAACGGCTGGCACAGGCAAGAAAAGAGATGCCCTCACTCTTTGAGAAGTAAAATTAAGCCTTTCAAGCCCCTTCGCTCTTCTCTGTTTCTTCAAGCCAATTCATCAGCTTACCTTTCTCCTCATCGTTGAGTGTTACCGTAGGCGGTTCCTTCTCTCCGGTCATTATGGAAAAGGCCTTCTCGAATTGTGTCCTGAACATCCCGTAGTTGTCGGCAAAGCCCTGGAGATCTGATTCGGAACTCATCAGCGCCGTCTTGATGTTCTTTGCAGCTTCGTCTTCGTTCCCGGCCTCGGCATGGGCTATGCCTCTGGTAAAGAATGCTGACTTGTTGTCGGGTTTGAGCTTGATTGATTTATCAAGGGCTGCGATGGAATCTGCAAATTCCCTTTTCATCAGAAAAGACATACCCAGAAAGTAGTACGCCCTGCTGTTCTGGTCGTTCAGTTCAACTACTCTGTTAAAGTCCACTATCGCCTTTTCATATTCTTTGAGCTGAAAATATGCTGTTCCCCGGCTCAAATGCGCCATCTCCTGCGCCTCTCCTGATTCGATGATTTTGGTGAAAACCTCTATACTCTCTTTATACTCCCTTTTAAGAAAGTGACGCTGCGCGTCAGGTATCAGTTTATTGATATCCATTAAAATCCTCCTTTATCATAAATTTTTAATAGATCAATACTATCATTTCTTCAGGAAAAAACAAAGTCACTGGATATATCATGGGATAACGTAAAGGTGTTTATCCTGATAAAAAGTCGATGAAAACAGGGGATTATAGGTCACTGAAAAAAACTGAAAAAAACGCTTGACAATCAGGAAAACGTATGTTATTCTACTATCATGGAACTATCGAACTACTCAAGAATCTTTAAGGCTCTCTCAAATGAACAGCGGCTGAAGATCTTTATGATGATCTACAGGGATTGCTGTGGAATAAAGGGACCGAAAGGCATTGCGGAAATTAAGCTGGGTGATGAATCATGCTGCGGGGTCAAGGGGGGCATTGAAAAGGCCTTTTCAAAGATCTGCGATTGTATGGACCTGTCGAGATCAACGATCTCTCATCATTTCAAGGAACTGCAGAATGCCGGACTTATCACCTGTGAAAGGGAAGGGCAGACCTTTCGCTGCCACATAAATGAGAAGACGATCAAATCCATAAGGGAGTTTCTTGGATAAAATATTTTTTTTAATTTAATGTTCGATGGTTAGCGAAATATAGAATAGAAAGGAGGTGAAGAGGATGAAACAAGAAGAAACAAAAAGAATTGTAAGAGAAGGCTATGCGAAAGTTGCAAGGCAGGGCAGTTCCTGCTGTGGCACTGTTGACTCCTGCTGTGGAACAGCTGATAGAGCAGAGGATATCAGCAAAAAGATTGGTTATAGCGAGGATGAACTTAAGGCAGTGCCTGACGGCGCAAATCTGGGGCTAGGATGTGGAAACCCGGTGGCGCTCGCTTCTTTAAAAGAAGGCGAGACCGTTCTTGATCTTGGCTCAGGCCCGGGGCTTGATTGTTTTCTTGCTGCAGACAAAGTCGGCAAGAACGGAAAGGTGATCGGAATCGATATGACCCCGGAGATGCTTGAAAAGGCAAGGGCTAATGCTGAAGAAGGGAATTATTCGAATGTTGAGTTCAGGTTAGGCGAGATAGAGAACCTGCCTGTTGCTGATAATTCAGTTGATGTTGTCATATCAAACTGTGTTATCAACCTCTCCCCGGACAAAGGGAGTGTCTTTAGAGAAACCTTCAGGGTACTGAAGCCGGGCGGCAGGATAATTGTCTCGGATGTTGTGCTGTCCAAAGAACTTCCGGATTTCATAAAGGACTCTGTTGATGCGTACGTCGGCTGTATTTCAGGGGCAATTACAAGCAATGAGTATTTAAAGACCATAACTGATGCTGGTTTTAAGAAAGTCAGTATAGTCAGCGAGACATCAATACCTGTTGAGGAATGGTTCAATGATCCCATTGCCGAATCGGTTACAAAAAAATTAAAAGTATCTTCAGAGGAGGCACAAGAGATCTTAGGTTCGATCAGCAGTGTTAAGGTGAAGGGAGTTAAGTAAGGGCCTGACAAGTGGACACTTTATTAATAATAGGGAGGTTAATATGTGGAATTGGGAATTTTGGTGGATATTTCCGCTTATCATGATAGTCTTCTGTTTCTTCATGATGAGAGGCAGGGGCATATGTGGACACGGCTCAGATGATACGCATGGCCACGGATCAGAATCGGCAAGAGATATACTCGATAAGCGTTATGCAGGCGGGGAAATAGAGAAGACGGAATATGACGAGAAGAAAAGGGCATTAAAGGGAGAATAATAATTATATTCTCTTTAATCCTGCCGGTATCAGGGCAGGCAGTTTGAACCTCTCCCGAACGGGACGAAGGAATCTTTAAAGAAAGGAGGAAGTAAAATGTGTTCAGAAAAAAACGGGAAGCAAGAAAATGCGGCTTGTTGTAACCCTGAAGAATTCAAAGGAATGTCTGAAATGATGGAGAAATGCTTTTCAGGCGAGAATACTTCACTTGACTGCTCAGCCATGATGGAGTCAATGAAGAAGAAATGCTGCTGTACTCCAGAGAGAGAAGAAAAAGAAACAGGCTGTTGTGGTTAGTAAAAAACATTGTGCACTGCGGCAAATAAAACAGCCGCAGTGCACATAATAAAGAGGTTTATATGGCAGCTATAAAGATTACCCTTTATGAAAAAGAATTGTCACAAAACCTGAACTTTAGGATAATATATGTGAGTAAAAAACATTAACTTGATAATTCCCTGTAGTCTCGCTTAGAAGCGCCTACTTCTGGTGCCGCAGGGTGGTTCATTGGAGAAATCATGAAGTGGTTTGAGAGAGCATTTGGAGAATGGATTGTTAAGAATCGGTGGTGGATTATTTTTGCCGCAATCCTGATTTTAGCGGTTGCGGCAAGCGGCGTGCGGTTTTTGACGATCAACAACGATACCCGTGTATTCTTCAGTGAGGATAACCCTCAGCTTCAGGCGCTTGAGGCGCTTGAAAATACGTATAACAAAAACGATAACGTTTTATTTATTATTGCTCCTAAAGACGGCAATCTCTTTTCTCGTGAAACTCTTGCTGCGGTTGAAAGGCTGACAGTGGAATCATGGCAGGTCCCCTACTCAAGCAGGGTCGATTCAGTTGTTAATTTCCAGCATACAGTGGCTGAGGAAGACGACCTGATAGTTGAAGACCTGGTGCAGGATGCAGAAGGACTTTCGGATGCGGATATTAATCGTATAAAAGAAATAGCTCTTTCAGAACCGATGCTGGTAAACCGGCTGGTATCAGCTACTGGTCATGTGACAGGAGTCAGCGTCAATGTTCTGGCACCGGGCTTGTCTTTAAACGAAGTGAATGAGGTGACTACTTTTGCCCGCAGGATTGTAGATGATTTCCGCCGACAAAACCCTGAAATTGACATTTATCTGACCGGAGGGGTCATATTTGATAATGCCTTTGGCGAGGCAAGCCAGAAGGACATGACTACACTGATTCCGGTTATGCTCATTACAATGATCTTTCTTGTGGGAATACTGCTGAGATCCTTCTTCGGAACCCTTGTGACTCTTATGGTAATCTTCTTTTCAATGCTGACCGGGATGGGACTTGCGGGATGGCTCAGATTATCTATAACCCCGGCATCCGTACACGCGCCAACTCTTATCCTCACACTGGCTGTAGCTGACAGCGTTCATATACTGGCAACGATGTTCCACCATATGCGTATGGGGATGAGCAGACGTGAGGCCATTTCAGAGTCACTCAGAGTTAACCTTGTGCCTATCTTTCTGACAAGCGTTACAACGGCAATTGGCTTCCTTACTATGAACTTCTCTGACGCCCCTCCTTTCAGGGACCTTGGGAATATAGTGGCGATGGGAGTGATGGCAGCTTTTGTATACTCTGTTACTTTCCTGCCCGCGCTACTTTCGGTGCTGCCGATAAGGACAAAGGCAAGAGAAGATAAAGAATATTGTCCAATATGCAAACGACTTGCAGATTTCGTTATAAAACGGCGCAGGCCTGTTTTCTTCGGCACACTTTTATTTATAGTGATAATTTCAACAGGACTGACGCGTGTAGCTCTGAATGATAACTTTGTAGCGTACTTTGATAAGAGTTTTGATATCCGGGTCTCCACCGACTTTATGCTGGAGAACCTGGCCGGGTTTGACACCATAGAGTATTCTCTTGAGTCTGGTGAGACTGGAGGAATAAACAATCCGGAATATCTGTCGGTAGTTGAGGATTTTGCCAACTGGTACCGTAAACATCCTGAAGTAGTGCACGTTAATACTATAGCAGATACAA